>NZ_MJIR01000036.1:0-145333 GCF_001878835.1 Microbacterium sp. AR7-10
TGGCTCGACGGCCAGCGCCGACGCGGCGCGCGTGCGCCCGTTCAGGTTCAGCGCTTCGCCGCCTCGACGCACGGCGACCACCTCGACGTCGGATCGCGCGAGCAGCGCGGCGACCTCGCGGCTGAGGGTGGGATGCCCGAACACCACGACCCGCTGGATGCGGCCCCCGAGCGTCTCGTCTCGCAGCAGCTCTCGATACCCGTGCACGAGCAGGCGGCCGAAGCGCGACCCGCTGACGATCTCCGCGATGAGGGGCCAGCCTCCCGCGTGCGACAGCTCCTCGGCATCCGGCCCGGCGTCCGCCCCCGCGACGACCACCGTTCGGGGCCCGCGCGACAGCAGCACCGGCTCGACAGCGCCCGGGGTCGGCATCTCACCGGGTGTCGCCGCGACGTCGGCGGCCGCGGAGAGCGGCTCGCGACTGGGCAGGTTCAGGTGCACGGGGCCGTGGACTCCTGCCAGGCCGTCACCCTCGAGACCGAGCGCGGCGCGCACGGCTCGCTCGCCGAGCCCGGACCATGCCGTCGGCGAGGGCAGATCGGCTCTCCCTCCGCGGGCGTGTCCGGGCACGGCGGCATCGATGTGCAGGCGCACGAACGGGCCGAAGATCCCCGGCTGGATGGTCGCCTGGTTCGCGCCGACGCCCCGCAGCTCGGGCGGGCGGTCGGCGGTCAGCAGCAGCAGAGGCACCCCGGAGTGGAAGGCCTCCATGGTCGCCGGCAGCAGATTGCCCGCTGCCGTGCCCGACGTGCACACCACGGCCGCCGGAGCACCTGTCTCGCGCGCCAGCCCGAGGGCCGTGAATCCGGCCGCCCGCTCGTCGATGCGCACATGCACGCGCAGTGCCCCGCTCCGGGCGAGCGCGGTCGCCGCGAGGGCGAGGGCCTGGGAGCGCGAGCCGGGTGAGAGCACCAGGTCGCGCACACCGTGCGCGATGAGCTCGGCGATCAGATCAGCCGCCGCGTCGCTCGCCGGCGAGGCCGTCACGAGCGCGGGTCCGTGCCGTCGGTCTCATCGTCGAGGCGCGCGAGCTCCTCTTCCAGCTGACGGATGCGGGCATCCTGCTCGGCCGTGCTCATGTGCTGCAGAGCCACCGGATCGTCGTCGGGGCCCATCACGAAATCGCTGACCCGTTCTCCGCGACGACGCCGCCCGATCCAGAACCAGAGGATGCCGCCGATGACCGGCAGCAGCACGACGATCAGGATCCAGGTGCCCTTCGACACTCCGCGATGCCGGTCGGCGGGCTGCGCCGCCACGTCGACGATGCTGAACACCCAGAAGATGACAGCCAGAAAACCGCCGACGATCAGGAGACGAGCCATACTCCCAGTGTAGATCTCCCAGAGCGCGCGGGTTCGGCCGGTCGCCGTACAGCGGGTGCCTAGACCCCGCTCGTAGACTGACGGCGTGAAGTTGCCACCCCTCCTCGTGTACACCGTGCTGCGGCTGCTCGCGTTCATCGTGCCGCTGGGGATCCTGTGGCTGTTCCCCGTCTTCCGCGAGTACTGGTGGCTCGCGGCGCTGTTCGCGGCGCTGATCGGCATGAGCATCTCGCTGCTGTTCCTGCGGGCGCCGCTGTCGCGGGCATCCCGAGAGATCTACGCCAAGCGCAACCGCGATCAGGACCGGAGTCAGAGCGACGAAGACGCGGAGGACTCGGCCTCCGGCGCCTGACGTGGGCGAGGACCTGGCGGATGCCGGATCACCGGCCGTGCCGTCCGTCCGGCGTCAGCCGACCAGTGCCCAGTAGACGACCCCCGCGTAGGCGAGCGCCGTGAGCGATGTGAGTCCGAGCGCGGCGACGAGTTCGCGCGGGTCGCGGTGGAACCAGACGATCACGATCGCCACCAGCCCGGAGAGCAGCGCGAGCATCGCCAGCCAGGCGATCGGATAGAGCAGCGCGATCCACGCGGCCAGCACGAACGGGATCAGCACGAACAGGGTGAACAGCACCTGCGTGGCGCGCCTGCCGATCAGCACCGACAGGGTGCGCTTGCCGACAGCTCGATCCTGATCGATGTCGCGCAGGTTGTTGGCGAGCAGCACGGCGCACGCGAACAGTCCGGCGGCGACCGCGACGACCCAGGCGACGGTCGGCAGGTACTGCACCTGCACCCACGTCGTGCCGAGCGTTGCGACCAGCCCGAAGAACACGAAGACGAACAGTTCACCCATCGCGTTGTAGCCGTAGGGGCGCTTGCCCCCGGTGTAGAACCAGGCGGCGACGATGCACAGCGCGCCGACCGCGAGCATCCACCACTGCTGGGATCGGACGATCACGGCAAGCCCCGCCACGGCGGCGAGCGCGAAGAAGACGAGGGCGACCAGCAGCACCCGTTTGGCCGGGACGCGACCCGAGGCGGTCAGGCGGGCGGGGCCGATGCGCTCCGCGTCGGTACCGCGGATGCCGTCGCTGTAGTCGTTCGCGAAGTTGACGCCGATCTGCAGCAGCACGGCGACGGCGAGGCAGGCGAGCGCGATGGCCCAGTGGAAGAGGTGGTCGACGGTCTGCGCCGCACCCGTGCCGAGCACCACCGGGGCGATCGCGAGCGGCAGGGTGCGCAGGCGCGCGGCGCCGATCCAGTCCCGAGCGGTCACCGGCTCGAGGGCGAGCACGGGACGCTTCGCCGGGTTGCCGGTGCTGCGACGCCGCTGCGGAGCGCGCTTCTTGGTCTTCTTGGAGGAACCTGCCACGGCAGAGATCCTACTGTTCGCGTCTCTGCGCGCTGCCGCCTCGCTCAGGCGGTGGTGACGATCGGCCGGCGCTCGTAGAAGGTCTGCAGCACGACGGTCGTCCGGGTGCGGACGTTCGCCGCGCTCCTGATGTCACGCACGAGCTGCTCGAGGGCACGCGGTGACGCGACGCGCACGAAGAGCATGTAGGCGGCGTCGCCCGCGATCGAATGGCACGCCTCGATCGCACTGAGATGCTCGAGCAGCTCGGGGGCGTTGTCGGGCTGGGCCGGGTCGAGGGGCGTGGTCTCGATGAACGCCGACAGGGGCGCCCCCACCTGCTCGGGATCGAGCACCGCCTGATAGCCGACGATCACTCCGCGCGACTCGAGTCGCTTCAGCCTCGACTGCACGGCGGAGGTGGACAGGCCGACGGTCGCGGAGAGCTGCGCGAGGGTGGCTCGCCCGTCGCGGGATATGGCGGCGAGGAGCGCATGATCGACAGAGTCATCCATAGATGGAATAATAGAGGTGAAACATGTCTATCGCCGGAAATTTTCCGGTCTGTCACCCGATCGGAGGGTTCGATGTCCATCGTCACCAGCGCCACTCAGAGCCTCATCGGCGAGCCCGAGCGCCGCGCTGAGCGCGTCGAGGACGCCTCCACCGCCGAGCACAGCGCAGCGTGGGCGCTGCTCAAGGACGCCGCGATCGCGATCCGTCCGCTGCAGATCAAGGACGGCTCCATCCCGAACCCCGACGACCGCGACGCTGCGGCCGGTCACGTGGCGTCGATCGTCGCGGGCATCCGGGCTCTCGCCCCCGCCTTCCCGCACGACGCGGCCTACCTCGACGCCCTGGTCGTCGACTTCGAGCGCTGGGCCGACGACGGCTTCGGCGTGCCCGACTTCCTCGACTCGCTGATGGCGTTCCAGCCCCAGCAGCACCGCGTCGACGGCATCCGTCACCTCGTCGTCTTCCCGATGTACACGCAGAACGGCTCGAGCGACCGTCTGGTCGAGGCGCTGATCGTCGAGACCATCTGGCCCGAGTTCATCGCCGAGCTCGAGGCCGGCGATTACGGCAACAAGCTGTTCGTCTCGCTGCGCCTGATCGACTTCACCCCCGGCTACGACACCAACTCCGCGGTGCTCTTCCCCGAGACCGTCGCCATGCGCGAGATCCCCTCGTTCACGTGGGGCGCGATCTTCCAGGATCGGGAGGCGGCGCGCTACCGCCGGGTCGTGCGCGCGGCATCGGAGATCACCAACCTCGATCTGCCCGAGCGCGCGAAGGCGATGCTCGACGACCAGCAGATGACCGAGAAGACGTTCGTGATGTGGGACATCATCCACGACCGCACCCACATGCGCGGCGACCTGCCGTTCGACCCGTTCATGATCAAGCAGCGCATGCCGTTCTTCCTCTACTCGCTCGAGGAGATGCGCTGCGACATGACCGCCTTCCGCGAGTCGGTGCAGATCGAGCGCGCGTTCGACGCCCGCGTCGCGGCCGGCGAGACCCTCACCGAGACCGAGCAGGAGATGCACGACTACGCGCACCTCGTGCAGTACGCGGTCATCTTCGACCGCATCTTCCGCTTCGCGATCACCGGCACCCGGGTGCGCAACTACGACGCGGTCGGCGGGCAGCTGCTGTTCGCCTGGCTGCACCAGCGCGGCGTGCTGCACTGGACCGACACCGCTCTCGCCTTCGACTGGGACAACGTGCCCGACGCGGTCGTCGCCCTGGGAGACGCGATCGACGACCTGTACTGGCACTCGATCGACCGTCCGAAGGTGGCGCACTGGCTCGCCGCGTACGAGCTCGTGCGCGGCACGCTCACCCCGCATCCGGCATCGCAGTGGGCCCGGGGCCTGCCCGACGAGATCCTCGCCGGGGCGCCGAAGGGGTACACCGACGCCGTGCTGGATGACGAGTTCCCGCTGTCGATGTTCTTCGAGACGCTCGACAAGAAGATGAAGCCGGTCATCGAGTCGACCGTCGGCATCCGCGGCACCGACGACTGACACGCATCGGAGGGGGCGGGAGCAGATGGCCTCCCGCCCCCTCTCGCACCGAGGAGCGAACCATGACCGCGACCCGCACCGTCGTCCTCGCCGGCGCCACCAGCGACGCCGGCCTGGCCACCGCGACCGCGCTGATCGCCGCCGGAGCGCGGGTGATCGCGACGGGTCGCGCGGCGGATCGCCTGACACCGTTGCGGGATGCCGGGGCGCAGACCGAGATCGCCGACGCCACCTCCTTCGTCGAGATGACCGCGCTGGCGGCGCGGCTGGGCACCGTCGACGCGGTGATCCCGCTGGTCGGCGGCTGGCGCGGAGGCGGGGGCCTCGCAGGGCAGAGCGACGAGGACTTCGACGCGCTGCTGCCAGCCCTGCAGGCGGTGCGCGCCACGAGCCGCGCCTTCGACGCGCCACTCAGAGCGTCGGATGCCGGTCGCTTCGCGATCGTGTCGTCCACCGTCGTCACCCGACCGCTCGCCGGCGGAGCGAACTACGCGGCGATGAAAGCCGCGAGTGAGGCGTGGACGCGGGCCGTCGCACAGGGCTACGCCAAGGCCGCGCGGGATGCCGGCGCCGAGCTGCGGGCGGCATCCGCCGTCTTCCGCGCTGAGGGGGCTCTGCAACCCGATGCTCTGGCACGCGCCGTCGTCGCCCTGTGGGATCGCGATGCCGCGGAGCTGAACGACACGGTCATCGCGCTGAGCTGAGCGTGCGCGGCCTCAGCACGCCGGTCACGTCGGCTCGTCGGCATCGATCGGCGCCGGCGCCAGGGCGTACAGCTCGGTGAGCCGGCGATAGGAGCGCGTGAGGAACGCCAGCCCCGCCGCGACCACCATGACCAGGCCGGCGAACAGGCAGATCAGGGCGATGCCGCGCGTCTCTCCCTCCCCGAGCAGCCAGCCCCACCGCATCCGCCCCTCATCGCCACGCATGTACGGGATGATCAGGAACTCCGCCAGCGGCGCGATCAGGAAGGCGGTCACCGGCGCGGCGGCGGCTTCCATCGCCTGTGCGACGCCGAAGACGCGGCCCTGCCTGGTGTACGGGACGACCTTCTGGATCACGGTCTGCTCGGCCGCCTCGACCGGCGGGATCATCATCATGTACACCCACATGCCGACCACGAACAGCGGCCACCACTCACGCAGCATGAACACGGCGCCGAGCACGCCCATGCCCGCGACGACGAGCAGCATCGTGCGCACGGGGCGTCTGCCGAGTCCGAACCTCGCGACCAGCGCGCCGCCGATGAGGAATCCGGTGGATGCGAACGCCAGCGCGATGCCCCACATCTGTGCCGAGAACAGCGTGAGCCCGTATGGATCCATCAACGCCATGTAGACGCCGCCGATGAGGTTGTTGAACGTCGAGAACACGATCAGCGCGAACAGCCCCGGCGCCTCGCGGATCGCCCGCACGCTGCCGCGGAAGTCGAGCGCGCTCGGCGCATCGGGATCGCGCTGCGGCGTCTGCTCGGGGATGCGCACGAACAGCAGGTGCACGAAGGTCGCCGCCATCGCGACGATGGCGATGATCAGCGTCCACCCCATGCCGAGGAAGCCGATCGACAGCCCCGAGAACACGCTCGTCACGAGGAAGGCGATGCCCTGCACCGTGCCGAGCAGACCGTTCGCGTTGGCGTGCTTCTCCACGGGGATCAGCAGCGTCACCGTGGTCGACAGCGCGATGCTGCGCAGCTGCTCGATGACCCCGCCCAACAGGATGATCAGCGCGAACGCCCAGAACCACGGACGACCGATGTCGAGCAGCGCCGACTAGGGCTGCCACAGGTACAGCACGCCGGCCGCGGCGAACGCGACGGCGGACACGACGCTCGAGACGAGCATCACGGTGTGCTTGCGGTAGCGATCGACGATGGTGCCGAACACCATCGAGAAGAAGGCGATGAGCAGCATGTACGCACCGCCGATGATGCCGGTGGCGAGCACGGACCGGGTCTCGATGTACACCCAGAAGGTGAGCGCGAACCACAGGAAGCTGGTCGTCACATTGGCGATCAGCGTGTTCACGAGGACATTCGCGAACGCCCTCGTCTTCGCGGCTGCGGTCACGGATCGAGGGTAGTCCTGGCCGCCGACATCCGACAGGTGCGGGTCCCGGACCCGTGCATCCGCCAACGACTACAGTCGGATGGTGAGCACTCTGCATGACACGGCCGTCCGCGGCTTCGCATCCGACAACTACTCCGGCATCCACCCCGAGGTGCTGGCGGCGATCGCGGCAGCGAACGACGGACATCAGATCGCGTACGGCGAAGACCAGTACACCGAGCGTCTGCAGGAGGTGTTCCGCTCGCACTTCGGCGAGCGGACGCGGGCGTTCCCCGTCTTCAACGGCACCGGCGCCAACGTCACCGGCCTGCAGGCGATGCTTCCGCGCTGGGGCGCGGTGATCTCCGCATCCACGGCGCACATCAACGTCGACGAGGGCGGTGCCCCCGAGCGCATCGGCGGCTTCAAGCTGCTCACCGTGCCCACCGACGACGGCAAGCTCACCCCCGAGCTCGTCGACCGCGAGGCCTGGGGCTGGGGCGACGAGCACCGCGCGCAGCCGCTGGTGGTGTCGATCACCCAGTCGACCGAGCTC
Source organism: Microbacterium sp. AR7-10 (assembly GCF_001878835.1). NCBI lineage: Bacteria > Bacillati > Actinomycetota > Actinomycetes > Micrococcales > Microbacteriaceae > Microbacterium > Microbacterium sp. AR7-10. The sequence continues at coordinate 7,311 of NZ_MJIR01000036.1, forward strand.
GGCACCCTCTACACGGTCGACGAGATCAAGGCCCTCGCCGACCACGCGCACGAGCGCGGGATGAAGCTGCACCTCGACGGCGCACGCATCTCGAACGCGGCTGCGGCCCTCGACGTGCCGCTGCGCGCCTTCACCACCGACGCCGGCGTCGACGTGCTCAGCTTCGGCGGTACGAAGAACGGGGCGATGCTCGGTGAGGCGATCGTGGTGCTGAATCCGGATGCCGCCGACGGCCTGCTGTACAGCCGCAAGTTCAACATGCAGCTGTCGTCGAAGATGCGCTTCGTGTCGGCGCAGCTGATCGCCCTGCTCGAGGGGGATCTGTGGCTGCGCAACGCCCGGCACTCGAACGCGATGGCTCAGCGGCTGCGCACCGAGGTCGAGCAGGGCATCGCCGACGGAAGCATCAAGGGCGTCGGCTTCACGCAGCCCACGCAGTCGAACGGCGTGTTCGCGACGCTGCCCGACGGCGTCGCCGACCGTCTGCGCGAGAAGTTCCGCTTCTACGACTGGGATGCCGCGCGCAACGAGGTGCGCTGGATGTGCTCGTTCGACACCCAGGAGTCCGACGTCGACGCGTTCGTCGCCGAGCTGTCGCGCCTGACCTCGGCCTGACCGTCCGGGCGGGTCAGCGCAGCAGACCGAGGTGAGCGAGGGCCTGGCGGATCAGCGTGCCGCGACCGCCCTCGAGATCCGCCGCGAGCGCATCGGAGGCGGCTTCCTCGGGTGAGAACCAGGTGACCTCGAGGGCATCCTGCCTCGGTTCGCACGTACCGGTCACCGGCACCACGAAGGCGAGCGAGACGGCGTGCTGGCGGTCGTCGTGGAAGGCGCTCACGCCGGGGATCGGGAAGTACTCGGCCACGGCGAACGGCGCAGGCGACGCGGGCAGCAGCGGGAACGCCATCGGGCCGAGATCGTTCTCGACGTGCCGGAACAGCGCGTCGCGGATGGTCTCTCCGTACCGCACGCGACCGGACACGATGGTGCGAGTGATCTCACCGAGCGGCGTGGAGCGCAGCAGCACGCCGATCGAGGTGACCTGTCCCGACCCGTCGGTGATGACGGGGACCGCCTCGACGTACAGCATGGGCAGGCGCCGACGGGCCTCCTCGAGCTCGATGTCGGAGAGCCAGCCCGGGTTCGCGTCGACCGGCCGCGCGCCGTCGAAGCCGAAGTCGTCGTCGGGCTCGGGGCCGGGATCAGGAGTGCGCACCGCCATGGCTCATTTCTACCAGCGTCGAGGCGATCGACCGCACGTCGACGCGATCCATTCCGCCGGCGTCCGAGGCGGCTGGCAGGATGGCCTCGTGACAGTCTCGATCGATCCGTCCGTGACCCTGTGGTCACCCGAACCGCGCGAGGGCAAGCCTCTTCTCGTGCTGCTGCACGGCTACGGGGCCGACGAACGCGACCTGTTCGGGCTGATCCCCTACCTGCCCGAGGGCATCGCGGTCGCGGCCGTCGGCGCTCCGCTCACACCGTCCTGGCCGATGCCGGGCCGGTCGTGGTACGCGATCGATTCGCTGACCACTCGGGATGCCGTGGGCATCACCACGGCGGCCGAGGCGCTGCTCGCATGGCTCGCCGAGGCTGCGGCCGACGCGAGCTCGGTGGCGCTGCTCGGGTTCTCCCAGGGCGCGGCCGTCTCGCTGCAGGCGCTGCGTCTGCAGCCGTCGCGGATCGACGCGGTCGTGGCGTTGAGCGGGTACGCCGCCGTGGGCGAGCTGCCGAAGGACGCTGTGCTGCAGGAGCAGCGTCCACCGGTGTTCTGGGGACGCGGAACACACGACGATGTGATTCCGGCCGGCCTGGTCGAGCACACCGCCCAGTGGCTGCCGGCGCACTCCGAGCTCTCCGGACGCGTCTACCAGGGACTCACCCACTCCATCTCGGAGCAGGAGCTCACCGACGTGCACGTCTTCCTGTCGCAGTGGAAGGACTCGGTCGAGAAGAAGACCGCGTGAGCGCGACACGCCCGGGTTGCGCTTCTTCGCGAGGCGGGGGTAATGTCGCAGAGTCCTGTCCGCCGTGTCTGGAAGTCCCTTGATCTGATTCGTCGCCTCTCCGCGTAACTCATCCACGCGCTGATCCGACGAACCCGCCTTCCGGCAGGACCCGCTCCGAATTCGAGCCCCTCTACGGGCTCTTCGATCCGACGTCGTCCGACGTCTCTCGCGAAGCCCTCTTCGTCGGCATCCGCGCACCCCACTTCCGGGAGTCGCTCATGTCATCACCGAACATCTTCACCACCGCCGCCGTCACGCTCGACCGGGTCTCCTTCGCCTGGCCAGACGGCTCCATCGCTCTCGACGCCGTCAGCGGCTCGTTCGGATCCGGTCGCACCGGGCTCGTCGGGCGCAACGGTGCCGGCAAGTCGACGCTGCTGCGCCTGATCGCGGGCGAGCTGACCCCGGCATCCGGGCAGATCCTGCGCTCCGACGAGGTCGCCCACCTGCCGCAGCGTCTCACCCTCGAGACGGATCGACGGGTCGCCGACCTGCTCGGGATCGCCGCTCCGCTCGACGCGGTGCGCGCGATCACCGCGGGCGACGTCGACCGCGCGCACTTCGATGCCGTCGGCGACGACTGGGACATCGAGGCTCGAGCCGAGGCATCCCTCGCCGAAGCCGGACTCGACCCGTCGTTCCTCGACCGCACCGTCGGAGAGCTGTCGGGCGGCGAGGCCGTGCTCGTCGCGGTCGCGGGCATCCGGCTTCGTCGTGCCGCGATCACGCTGCTCGACGAACCCACCAACAATCTCGACCGCGAGGCGCGGCTGCGACTCGCCGACATGGTGCGCACGTGGAAGGGCGCGCTCATCGTGGTCAGCCACGACGTGTCGCTGCTCGAGCTCATGGACGACACCGCGGAGATCTACGGCAGCGAGCTGAGCGTGTTCGGCGGACCTTACTCGCAGTGGCGAGCGTGGCTGGATGCCGAGCAGCGCGCAGCTCGCCAGGCCGAGCGCGACGCGGCGCAGGCGTATCGGAAGGAGAAGCGGCAGCGCATCGAGGCCGAGGCGAAGCTCGCCACCCGTGCGCAGATGGGCCGCAAGGCGTTCGATGAGAAGCGCGTGCCGAAGATCATCGCGAACGGCCGCAAGATGGCCGCGCAGGTGTCGGCCGGCAGGCTGCGCAACGAGGTGCGCGGCAAGGAAGACGCCGCTCATCAGGCCCTCGACGCGGCCGGTCGTCGCGTGCGCGATGACGACACCATGAGGATCGACCTGCCCGATCCCGAGCTGTCGGCGTCGCGGCGCGTCGCCACCATCGGCGACGGGGAGCGGTCGTGGATCGTGCAGGGGCCGGAGCGGGTGGCCCTGGTCGGCCGCAACGGGGTCGGCAAGACCACGCTGCTGCGCCGGCTGGTGGCATCCGGGGCTGACAACTCCGGAGATCGGGGCGGATCTGACCAGGAATCAGCTGTCCCGGCGCAGATCCGGCCGATTCTCCGGAGTTCCGACGCGCACACCGACCGCATCGGGTACCTATCGCAGCGGGTCGACGGGCTCGACGATCGGGCCTCGGTGGTGCAGAACATCGCGGCGGCGGCGCCGCACGTGCCGGACAGGGAGCTGCGCAACCGGCTGGCACGGTTCCTGATCCGCGGAGCGACCATGGACCGGGCCGTCGGCGATCTCTCAGGTGGCGAGCGGTTCCGGGTCGCGCTGGCGAAGGTGCTGCTCGCCGAGCCGGCGCCGCACCTGGTCATGCTCGACGAGCCGACCAACAACCTCGACCTCGACACCGTCGACCAGCTGGTCGAGGCACTGCGTGCCTACCGCGGAGCCGTGCTGATCGTCAGCCATGACGATCAGTTCCTGGAACGGCTGGGACTGGATCTCACCCTCGAGCTGGATGCCGAGGGCCGGCTCAGCGAGGTCGGCTGAGGAGCCGGCCTGCGGCGCGGTGCGCGGCCGGGCACTCCCGGCCGCCCTTCCGCCCTCCGCTCAGCTGCGCCGGCTCGAGCGCATCGCCCGCTTGTGCTCGATCGACGGATCCGCGGCGAGCGCCGCATACTCCTCGGAGTCGCGCCGGAACATCGCGACGCGGCCCTGCTCGTCGTGGTGCGTGCCCCAGCCGTAGCGCTTGCTCAGCGGCGACGCGCGCAGGCAGGCCTGACCCTTCGAGAAGAACTCGGCCCTGGCATCCGCATCAGCCGGGTCGATGCCCTTGCGCAGCGCGTGCGTCTCGAACAGCAGGTCGTCTGAGGTGCGCGTGTACGGCTCGTCGCTGAGCAGCCGGTAGTGCAGGGCGGCGATCGAGAGGTTCTCGGCGATCGGAGGCTCGACGCCGTACTCGACTGGGCAGTCGTCGCTGACCTCGATGAACGTGTTGACGTAGTTCGTCGTGTGCGTCATGCGGCCAGCATCCCCTACCCCTCCGACCTTGTCGAGAGCAAGGCAGGGCTCGATGTCGGAAGGTGGCGTCAAGATGGAGGGATGAGCGATGTGCTCGACAGATTCACGCCCGCGACGCAGGACTGGTTCCGCGGGGCGTTCGACGCGCCCACTCCCGCGCAGGCGGGTGCGTGGGACGCGATCTCCGCCGGGCGCAACGCCCTCGTCGTCGCGCCGACCGGGTCGGGGAAGACGCTGTCGGCCTTCCTGTGGGCGATCGACAGCGTGTTCCGCGAGCGGACGTCCGGTTCGGGCGAGACTCCGGATGCCACTGAGCGGGCCTCGCGCACCCGCGTGCTCTACATCTCTCCCCTGAAGGCGCTGGGCGTCGACGTCGAGCGCAACCTGCGCTCACCGCTGATCGGGATCGGGCAGTCGGCGCGGCGCCTCGGCGTCGCAGCACCCGAGATCACCGTCGGCGTGCGCTCGGGCGACACCACCTCGAGCGACCGGCGGAAGCTCGTCAGCGACCCGCCCGACATCCTCATCACCACCCCCGAGTCGCTGTACCTCATGCTCACCAGCCGGGCCGGCGAGACCCTGCAGAACGTGCACACGGTGATCATCGACGAGGTGCACGCGGTCGCGGCGACCAAGCGCGGCGCGCACCTCGCCGTCAGCCTCGAACGGCTCGACGCGCTGCGCACCGCGCGTGGTGCCGAAGGCCCGGCACAGCGGATCGGCCTGTCGGCGACCGTGCGGCCCATCGATGAGGTGGCGCGATTCCTGGGCGGATCCGCGCCGGTCGACATCGTCGCGCCGCGCGCGGTGAAGACGTTCGAGCTCGGCGTGGTCGTGCCGATCGACGACATGCGCAACCCTCCTCCGCCGCCCGGCGCGGCGGCGATGCCCGACGAGCCGGCCGAGTACACCGAGATCACCGGATCGGTGTGGCCGCACGTCGAGGAGGCGATCGTCGACAAGGTGCTCGAGAACCGCTCGACCATCGTGTTCGCCAACTCCCGCCGCCTCGCCGAGCGGCTCACCGGTCGGCTGAACGAGATCTACGCCGAGCGGATCGGGACGCCCGTGCCCGAGGCGGCAGGGCCTCCCGCGGCGAGGGCCCACGGAGCAGAGGCTCCGGGCGGCGCGCATGCGCCGGCTGGACGGGCGAACGGCGCGGCACAGGCGGGCGCCACGGCCGGCGCCGAGCCGGTGCTCGCCAAGGCCCACCATGGCTCGGTGTCGAAGGAGCAGCGGGCGATCGTCGAAGACGAGCTGAAGTCGGGCGCGTTGCGCTGCGTGGTCGCGACGAGCAGCCTCGAGCTCGGCATCGACATGGGCGCGGTCGACATGGTCATCCAGGTGGAGGCGCCGCCGTCGGCGGCCTCCGGCCTGCAGCGCGTCGGACGCGCCGGTCACCAGGTCGGCGAGATCAGCAGGGCATCCCTCTTCCCCAAGCACCGCGGCGACGTGCTGCACACCGCGATCGTCACCGAGCGGATGCTCGCCGGGCAGATCGAGGCGATCGCCGTGCCTCGGAATCCGCTCGACATCCTCGCGCAGCAGACCGTCGCGGCATGCGCGCTCGACGCCATCTCGGTCGAGGAGTGGTTCGATACCGTGCGGCGCAGCGCGCCGTTCCAGACACTCCCCCGCTCGGCGTACGAGGCGACCCTCGACCTGCTCGCCGGCAAATACCCGTCGGACGAGTTCGCCGAGCTGCGCCCGCGCGTGGTCTGGGATCGTGATGCCGGGACGCTGACCGGCCGGCCCGGGGCGCAGCGCATCGCCGTGACCAGCGGTGGGACCATCCCCGACCGCGGCCTGTTCGGGGTCTTCGTCGCCGGCGAGACCACCGGCGCCCGCGTCGGAGAGCTCGATGAGGAGATGGTCTACGAGTCGCGGGTCGGCGATGTCTTCACCCTCGGCACCACGAGCTGGCGCATCGCCGAGATCACCCACGATCGCGTGAACGTGCTGCCCGCGTACGGGCAGCCGGGCAAGGTGCCGTTCTGGCACGGCGACGGCATCGGCCGCCCGTTTGAGCTGGGTGAGGCCCTCGGCCGGTTCTCACGCGAGGTGTCGACCGCCGAGCCCGCGAAGGCGCAGCAGCGTCTCATCGACGCGGGACTCGACGAGCGGGCCCGGGACAACCTGATGGGCTACCTCACCGAGCAGCGTGAGGCCACCGGCACACTGCCCACCGATCGCACGCTCACGGTCGAGCGCGGCCGCGACGAAGTCGGCGACTGGCGGATCATCCTGCATTCCCCGTACGGCATGAAGGTGCACGCACCGTGGGCGCTGGCGTTGAACGCGCGGGTGCGGGAGCGGCTCGGCGTCGAGGGCTCGGCTGTGGCGAGCGACGACGGCATCATCGTGCGGATCCCGGATGCCGACGCGCAGCCGCCCGGAGCGGATCTGTTCGTCTTCGACGCCGACGAGCTCGAGCAGATCGTCACCGCTGAGGTGGGCGGATCGGCGCTGTTCGCCTCGCGCTTCCGCGAGTGCGCAGCCCGCGCGCTGCTGATGCCGCGGATGAATCCGAACAAGCGCACACCGCTGTGGCAGCAGCGGCAGCGCTCGGCGCAGCTGCTCGAGGTCGCGCGGCGGCATCCGACCTTCCCGGTGATCCTCGAGACGCTGCGCGAGGTGCTGCAGGACGTCTACGACCTGCCCTCGCTGCGCCGCCTCATCACCGACATCGCCGAGCGCCGCGTCCGGCTCGTCGAGACCGAGCCGGCGCAGCCCTCGCCGTACGCGCGCGACCTGCTGTTCGGCTATGTCGGCGCCTTCATGTACGAGGGGGACTCTCCCCTCGCTGAACGACGTGCCGCCGCGCTGTCGGTCGACCCGGCGCTGCTGGGCGAGCTGCTCGGCACGGTCGAGATGCGCGAGCTGCTCGACCCCGACGTCATCGCCCAGTTCGAACGAGAGGCCCAGCGCCTCGACCCGCAGCGCCGCGTGCGCGGGGTGGAGGGTGTCGCCGACCTGCTGCGGATGCTCGGGCCGCTGGACGCCGAGGAGGTGGCGCTCAGGCTCGAGGGCGTCGCGACAGCCGCCGGAGACGGTGCCGGGCACGAGACGTCGTCCGCGGCGCCCGACGATGCCGCCGCCCTCCTCGCCGAGCTGATCACCGCTCGCCGCGCCATTCCGGTCACCATCGCCGGCCGGTCACGGGTCGCCGTGATCGAAGATGCCGGTCGGCTGCGCGATGCGCTGGGTGTGGCGCTGCCCACGGGCATCCCGGTCGCGTTCCTCGACCCGGTGGCCGACCCGCTCGGCGATCTCGTCTCGCGTCACGCGCGCACGCACGGGCCGTTCACGACCGAGGACGTCGCGGGTCGCTTCGGTATCGGTGCCGCGGTCGCCAGGCACACCCTGCAGCGTCTGGAGTCGGCCGGACGGCTGACGAGCGGCTTCTTCCTACCGGCGGCGACCGCGGCCGTCGACGGGTCGAAGGAGTGGTGCGACGTCGAGGTGCTGCGCCGCCTGCGGATGCGCTCCCTCGCCGCGATCCGCGGCAGCGTCGAGCCGGTCAGCCCGCAGGCCTACGCGCGCTTCCTGCCCGACTGGCAGCACCTTACGCGCCCGACGGAGGGCGTCGACGGTGTGCTCAGCGTGATCGAGCAGTTCGCCGGCGTGCCGATCCCCGCCAGCGCATGGGAGTCGCTCGTGCTACCCGGCCGCGTGCGCGACTACTCCCCCGCGCTGCTCGACGAGCTCACGGCCTCCGGCGAGGTCGTGTGGTCGGGGCACGGCTCGCTGCCGGGTCGCGACGGGTGGATCTCGCTGCACCCGGCCGATCTCGCCCCCTTCACCCTCCCCGTGCCCGAGGAGTCGCCCGCCGCGGGATCACTGGAGGAGAGGGTGCTCGACGTGCTGAGGTTGAGCGGCGCGTCGTTCGCCGGCGCGCTCAAGGCGATGACGGGCGCCGAGAACCAGCAGTCGGTGCTCGAGGCGCTCTGGTCGCTGGCCTGGCAGGGGCACATCACCAACGACACGTTCGCGCCTGTCCGCGCCCTCATCGCCGGAGGCTCGCAGGCGCACAAGACCGCACGCCGCGCCCCGCGCACTCGCACCTATCGGGGCATCTCGCTCGCCCGGCCGTCGACTCAGCCGTCCACGGCCGGAGCGGGCGGCCGCTGGGCGGTGCTTCCGGAGACAGACCCGGATGCCGCACGGCGCGCGACCGTCACGGCGGGGCTGCTGCTCGACCGGTACGGCGTCGTCACCCGCGGCGCGGTGCAGGCCGAGGGCGTTCCCGGCGGCTTCGCGCAGGTGTATCGCGTGCTCGCCGGGTTCGAGGAGGCCGGGCACTGCCGCCGCGGGTACGTGATCGAGAAGCTGGGTGCGGCGCAGTTCGCGGCGTCCACCACCGTCGACCGGCTGCGCACCTTCGCCGGCCTGTCCGACCCGCCCCCGCTCAAGGCCGTCACCCTGGCCGCCACCGACCCGGCCAATCCCTACGGCGCCGCCCTGGCCTGGCCGCGTCTCGAAGCCGTCTCGCACCGTCCCGGCCGCAAGGCCGGCGGTCTGGTCGTGCTCGTCGACGGCGAGCTCGTGCTCTACCTCGAGCGGGGCGGTCGAACCGTGCTCGCGTTCGACGATGACCCCGACGTGCTGAAAGCCGCAGCGGCCGACCTGGGCGCGACGTCGCGAGCACGGCGACTGGAGACGCTCACCGTCGAGAAGATCAACGGCGAGGGCGTCTACGGCACTCCGTTCGCTCTTGCACTGCAGGAGGCCGGGTTCGTGGCGACGCCGCGCGGCTACGCTCTGCGCAAGGCGGTCTGATTGACTTCACGCATGATCAGCGAGTTCTTCACCGGCATCCGCTACCTCGGGCGGGGGTTCGGGTACTGGAGGCGCCGACCCGGACTCATGATGCTCGGGCTCGTGCCGGGTCTGATCGCGCTCGCTCTGCTCGCTGCGGCGATCATCCCGCTGCTGCTGAACCTCGGCGGGATGACCGCCTGGGCGACGCCGTTCGCCGACGGGTGGGATCCGTTCTGGCGGGATGCCCTGCGCACAGCGCTCGGCGTGGTGTCCGCCATCGCCGTGCTCGCCCTCGCGAGCGTCACCTTCACGGCCCTGACCCTGCTGATCGGCGACCCGTTCTACCAGCGCATCTGGCGCGCGATCGAGACCGACCTCGGCGGCGACGTGCCGGAGGGCGACGGCGGGTTCCTCGTGGCGCTCGGCGAGAGCATCCGCCTGATCGCCCTCGGCGCGCTCGTCGCACTGCTCGCCCTCGTGATCGGATTCATCCCGCTGGTCGGGGCGCTGCTCGCCGCCGTGACCGGCGTGCTGCTGACCGGCCGCCTGCTCGCCCGCGAGCTCACCGGCCACGCGCTCAACGCCCGCGACATCCCCAGCGGCGAGCGCTCCCGCCTGTTCGCCGGGCGGCGTGCGCGACTGCTGGGCTTCGGCGCCGCCGCGCAGCTGTGCTTCATGGTTCCGCTCGGCGCGGTGTTCATCATGCCGACAGCGGTGGCGGGGGCCACGGTGCTGGCGCGAGATCTGCTGCACGATCGCTCGAGTCCGGCGGTGCCCCATGCCTGAGGGCGACACGATCTATCGGGCGGCGCACCGTCTCGATGCCGCCCTGCGCGATCAGCAGGTGACGCGCTTCGATCTGCGCGTGCCGCGTCTGGCGACCGCCGACCTCACCGGGCAGATCGTGCACGAGGTCGCGCCTCGGGGCAAGCACCTGCTGATGCGCATCGGCGAGTTCACCCTGCATTCCCATCTGCGCATGGACGGCGCCTGGTTCACCTACCGCCCGGGTGAGAGGTGGCGTCACCCCGCCTTCAAGGTGCGGGCGATCGTCGGCACCGCCGAGCACGACGCGGTCGGCGTCGACATCGCCGAGGTGAAGCTCGTGCCCACCCGCGACGAGGGCGCACTGGTCGACCACCTCGGGCCCGATCCGCTCTCCGATGCCTGGGATCGCGACGAGGCGATCCGACGGCTCGGCACCGATACCCGACCGATCCACGTCGCCCTGCTCGACCAGCGCAACGTCGCAGGGTTCGGCAACGAGTACGCCGCTGAACTGCTGTTCCTCCGCGGTGTCCGCCCCGAGACGCCGACCGCGGATGTCGATGTTCCCGCCCTGCTGGACCTCGGAGTGCGCACGATCCGGGCGAACCGCGACCGGATGGATCGCACCTTCACCGGTGACGCGAGACGCGGGTTCACCGACTGGGTCTACGGCCGGGCGGGGCGCGCGTGCCGGCGCTGCGGCACGCCCATCCGCAGGGGCGAACTGGGCGCGGATCCGACCCGCGAGCGCATCACATTCTGGTGTCCGAACTGCCAACGGTGAGCTAATCCCAAACGGGGAATGAATCAAGCCCCCTCCCTGTTGTAGATATCTCCGGAAGACTCCGGACACGGGAGGAAACGTGGGTAAGAACTACATCGATATCGAGGACGACCAGGGCGCCACGCTGCGGTACCGCAAGCATGTCAACGGCCGCGGACTCGTCGCGCACGGCGCGAAGGTGCATCCGAAGGCTCTCATCGAAGCCGGCGCCTATGTCGAACCCGGCGCCCGAGTGGGGGCCGGAGCGCGTGTCGCGCGCGGCGCCTGGGTGGAGCCGGATGCCGTGATCGGCGAGAACGCGCGGATCGACGCACACGCGCACATCGGCGCCGGAGCGGCGGTCGGCGACGGCGCGTGGATCGGCGTGCGCACCGAGATCGGCGCGGGAGCGCAGGTCGCGCGGGGCACGCGCATCGGGCACGACGAGAACGTGGCTCCCGGCCTCACGATCATCACCGACCGGAAGGGGCTCTGGCTCGCAGCCTGACCCCCTCCGCCTGAGCCCGCCGGTCGGCACCGACCGGCGGGCTCTTCTGCGCTCGCAGCAGCCACCGTCACGATCGGGAAGTGGCGGGGTCCTGGAGGAGAACGGCCTGGCGGCGGGTACGCTGAACCGGTGAAGAACGACCGGCGCCGCGCTCCGAAGGGCGGGCGGCCGCGCCCCGCGAAGCCGCAGAAGCCGCAGAAGCCGGCACAGAAGCGCACCCCTCGCCCCGCGGCGCAGCCCGCGCCCACGCCGCCGGTCGACGAGACGCCGCGCAGCTTCCGCCTCGGCATCATCCCCGGCGCCACGCCCGGCAAGTGGGTGGATTCCTGGAAGCAGCGGATGCCGCACGTCGACATCGAGCTCATCCCGATCGCCGTCGCCGTCCAGCGTGCAGCCCTCGACGACCTCGACGCGGCCCTCGTGCGTCTGCCGCTCGATGACCGTGACGAGCTGCACGTGATCCCGCTCTACGACGAGGTCCCGGTGGTCCTGGCATCCATCGATTCCTTCCTGATGGCGACCGACCGGATCGAGGCCGACGACCTCGCCGGGCAGGTGCTGATCACCCCCGCCGACGACGTGCTCGGTCCGCTCGACCTGCCCACCCGGGCACCGGATTTCCCGACGATCGAGACCACCGAAGACGCCGTCGCGACCGTCGCGACCGGCGTCGGCATCCTGATCGTGCCGATGTCGCTCGCCCGGCTGCACCACCGCAAGGACGTCGACTACCGCCCGCTCGTCGGCGGGCGCACCTCGACCGTCGCCCTCGCCTGGAAGCGGGAGGCGACGACGCCGGACGTCGAGACGTTCGTCGGAGTGGTGCGGGGACGCACCGCGAACTCGTCGCGCTGACCCCGGCGGGGTCGCGGGGCTCGGGGCCAATAGAATCGGCGCATGTCCTCGGTGCTGTACGTGTGCGTTCGACCCGAGCGGATGGCGGCCGATGCCGAGCACCGTTCGTTTCGCCGTGGGCTGGACCTGACGACACTCGACCGCGTCGATCTGCTGCACGCGTCGCTCGAGACGGTGGAGTGGCAGCAATACGACGGCTTCGTCGTCGGCGGGTCGCCGTTCAACGTGACGGATGCCGAGAAGGGCGAGCACCAGCGGGCGGTCGAGCACGACCTCGAGCGCATCGCCCGCCGAGCGCTCGACGGCCACGCGACCGCCCTGTTCACCTGCTACGGCATCGGGGTGGTGACGAGGATGCTCGGCGGTGGCGTGCACACCGATCAGCCCGAGCCTGCCAGCGCGACCACCGTGGAGCTGACCGACGCCGGCGTCGCGGATCCCGTGCTCGGCCCCGGCCCTGCCCTGTCGGTGTTCACCGCGCACAAGGAGTCGGCGCGCGAGACACCTCCCGGCGCGGTGCTGCTCGCCACGAACGACGCCTGCACGGTGCAGGCCTATCGCGTCGGAGAGCGGCTGTACGCCACGCAGTTCCATCCCGAGGCGTCGCCGCAGGACTTCGCCGATCGCATGGCGGTGTACCGGGCATCCGGCTACTTCGACCCGCGCGACTACGAGCGCACCGAGCGTGCGATCCTCGACGCCTCCGTCGACGGCCACGACCTGCTCGCCCGATTCTCGCGACTGGTCGGCGACTGACCGCGCCACCCGCGGGCACGGTCAGACGGTCGAGAGATCGCTCGGGCGCCGAGGATGCGCTCAGCCGCCGAGCGCCAGGACGATCCGCTCGTCGAGATAGCCCTGCAGGGGCACGAGCGCGCCGCCCGGCGACCAGCGCACCCTCGGCACCTGATCGACCATGGCCAGCGGGCCGGACGCCCCGCCGGCGTCCACCGCCGCGACATCGAGCACCTGCCAGCCGACGTGCACGACCTCGCCCTCGGCGAAGCCTCCCCGGCGCGCCTGCGCCCGCCGCTCGGCTCTGGCACGGGCCGATTCGGCCGGGTACCCGCGGCGCACCGGCTCGGCAGCGCGCAGGATCTCGGCGGTGGACAGCACCTCGTCGTCGGTGAGCAGCAGCACGCCCAGATGCCACGCGGCACCCGCCCGCACGATCCGATCCGCGCGCCACCGGGAGGTGCGCTCGCGGCCGAGCGACTCGCGCGGGGCGCCGACGAGACGAGCCCTCGCATCCCGCAGCAGATCCTCGGTGGCGCCCATGCGTCAAGGGTAACGATTGGGCGCGCCCCGCAGGATGCGGGCAGAATCGACACACACCCCAGTTCAGGAGCATCCATGCCGCACACCGACACCGCACGCCTTCTCATCGCCTGCGACGACCAGCCGGGCATCGTCGCGGCCGTCGCCGGAGTTCTGGCGGCGCACGGGGCGAACATCATCTCCCTCGACCAGCACTCCACCGACGAGGAGGGCGGGCGGTTCTTCCAGCGCACGGTGATCCACCTGGAAGGCCTCACCGCGCGTCGTCCGGAGCTCGAGGCCTCGATCACCGAGGTCGCCGAGCGCTTCGGGATGGACTGGTCGCTGCACGACACCTCGAAGCGCAAGCGCGTGGCGATCTTCGTGTCGAAGTACGACCATTGCCTGATGGAGCTGCTGTGGCGGACGCAGCGTGGCGAGCTCGACATCGATGTGACCATGGTGATCTCGAACCATCCCGACCTGGCCGAGTCGGTGCGCTCGTTCGGGGTGCCGTTCATGCACATCCCCGCCGGCGACAAGGCCGCGATGGAGGCCCGTCAGCTCGAGCTGCTGCAGGGCAATGTCGACCTGGTCGTGCTGGCCAGGTACATGCAGATCCTCACCGACGACTTCATCGAGCGCCTCGGCGCCCCGGTGATCAACATCCACCACTCGTTCCTGCCGGCGTTCATCGGCGCGAACCCGTATGCGCGCGCCAAGGAACGCGGCGTGAAGCTCATCGGGGCCACCGCGCACTACGCGACCGCAGACCTCGACGAGGGCCCGATCATCGAGCAGGACGTCACGCGTGTCACGCACGCCGAGTCGGCGGCGGAGCTGCAGCGGCGCGGCGCCGACGTGGAGCGCTACGTGCTCGCGCGTGCCGTGAAATGGCACGCCGAGGACCGCGTGATCGTGCACGGTCGATCCACCGTCATCCTCTGAGGATCCACCGCGCGGTGGGTCAGGCGGGCAGACCCGCCACCAGCTCGGCGAACACCTCGGCGGCTGTGCGGCCGCGGGCCAGCGGAGCGGACTGGCCGAGCCACAGCGACTGCAGCTCGCCCATGCCGCGCTGAGCGGCCACGGCCCGGAAGCGGCCGGTCAGCCAGTTCTGCGCCGGGAACGGGGCGATGGTCGCGGATGCCTCGATCTGCCGCACAGCGCGATTGGCGGCTCCGCGTGACAGCCGTCCGCTCATCGCCCGGGTGAGCACGCTCTCGTCGGCGGCGGTGGAACGGATCGCCGCGCGGTGCGCGTCGTTGGCCGCCGACTCCGCGGTCACGAGGAAGGACGTGCCGACCTGCACGCCTGACGCTCCGAGCGCGAACGCAGCCGCGACGCCGCGCCGGTCGGCGATGCCACCGGCGGCGATGACGGGCACGCGCACGGCATCCGCCACCTGCGGCACCAGCGAGACCAGCCCGACCAGCGACTCCTCAGCCGGTCGCAGGAACGACACCCGGTGCCCGGCGGCCTCGGCGCCCGTAGCGACGATGGCGTCGACACCCGCCTGCTCGAGCGCGCGCGCCTCGGCGACCGTCGTCGCGGTGCCGATGACCCGGATGCCGCGGCCGCGGGCCTCGTCGACGAGCGCGTCCGAGGGCACGCCGAAGACCACGCTCAGCGCGGCGGGGGCGGCCTGCCAGATGGCGTCGAGCTGCTCGTCGAGGCTGGGCAGGTACCGCTCGGGGCGGGCCGGCACGTCGATGCCGACCTCATCGAAGAAGTCCGTGAGAGCGGCGGCGTGCCGTTCGTGCTCGTCGCCCGGTGCCACCTCGTCGCCCGTCGGCAGCCAGATGTTCAGGGCGAACGGCGCCGCGGTGGCGGCGCGCAGCGCGGCAGCGGTCTGTCGGATGCGATCGCCGTCGTATCCGTACAGACCGTACGAGCCGAGGCCACCGGCGCTGCTCACGGCTGCGGTGAGCTCGACCGACGAGAGGCCGCCGAACGGTGCGAGGACGACCGGATGCCGGATGCCCAGCAGGGCGCGCAGATCACTCATGACTCGAGGCTACGCGTCCCCCGCCGGTGTGTGTCGGTGGCCGTCCGGGCGGTTCAGAGCGGAGGGCGCCCGGGGATCGGCGTCGGCTTCTGCGACCGGTTCGACGCGTTCGCGACGGCGAGGTCCAGCGCCTCGAACAGCTGCTTGAAGCCCCGGAACCGCGTCGTCCGCGGGCACGGGGTGCGCAGCCACAGCACGTCGAGCACGCCGGTCGGCGAGCGGTCGACGTAGGCGATCAGGCAGTCGGCGTCGGCATGACGTCGCGCCGGGTCGCAGATGCGCCAGCTGTCACGACCCAGCGGCGTGAGCTCCCAGTCCCCGTGCGGGGTGGCTGGTATCGGGTCGTCGAGCATGACGGTCATAGCGCCTTACCTCCTGTCACCGCGAGCACCGTGCCCGAGGTGTACGAAGACTCGGCTGTGGCGAGATACACGTACGCTCCGGCGAGCTCGGCCGGCTGACCGGCCCTGCCCAGCGGGGTGTCGCTGCCGAACTGCTCGACCTTCGTGTCATCCCAGCCGGTGGCCGGGATGAGCGGGGTCCAGATGGGCCCCGGTGCGACGGCGTTCACGCGGATTCCGCGCTCCCCCGCCTCTGCTGCGAGCGCCTTGACGAACGCCACCTGGGCCGCTTTCGTCATGGCGTAGTCGATGAGGCCGGGCGACGGGTTGTAGGCCTGGATCGAGGAGGTCACGATGATGCTCGCGCCGGCTTCCAGGTGCGGGTACGCCGCCCGCGCCGTGAACAGGGTGCCGAGGATGTTGGTGTCGAACACGCGGCGCATCTCGTCGGTCTTCAGCGATTCGAAGCCGTCGACGTCGTGCTGGTAGGCGGCGTTGAGCACCACGATGTCCAGACCGCCCAGGGTCTCCCTGGCGCGGGCGACGGCCTGCTCTGCGAACTGCTCGTCGCGCAGGTCGCCGGCGATGCTCAGCCCCTGACGCCCTGCGTCGCCCACCTGCGCGATCGTGTCATCGGCGTCCTTCTGCTCCTCCGGCAGGTGCACGATCGCGACATCCGCGCCCTCCCGGGCGAACGCGATGGCGACCGCACGACCGATGCCTGAGTCTCCGCCCGTGATGAGCGCGCGACGCCCGGTGAGCCGACCGTGACCCCGGTATGACGACTCGCCGTGATCGGGCGTGGGCCTGGTCTCCTCGGTCAGACCCGGCTGGGTCTGCTGCTGAGGGGGGAACTTCTCATCGTGGTGCTGGTGGCGAGGATCTGGGGTGTTGTCGCTCATCGTGCGCCTCTCTGAAGTCGGTGGGGAGTGCCGGCACCTCTGCCAGTCTGCTCACCCTCTCCCCGCGCGAGCGGTCCGGCCAGGGGGTTGACAGCTCGCGCGACCCAGGGCACGCGCGAGGGCGGGCTCGACCGGATGCTGTCAAGGGGCGTGCTGCGACCACCCTGGATCGCGCACGCTGGGTGTCCACGACGAAAGGACTGCACCATGAGCAGCGATTCCCTCATTCCCGACGACGACTCCACCACCGAGGTCCCGGCGACGGATGCCGCTGTCGCGGGCCGACCGGACCTGCAGCCCGACTCGCAGGGCGACGTGCCTCTCGACGCCGAGTTGGGCGAAGACGGCCAGGGCGACCTCGCCGAGGGTGACGAACAGCTCCACTCAGGTGACGCGCCCACGGATCTGCGCACCGAGGCACCCTCGGGCGAGGTACACGAGAAGAGCGCTCAGGCGACCGACTCAGCGTCGGGCGACACCCGGAACCAGCGGAACCCGTAGCCGTCGAGCAGCTGCTCGGTGTGCTCGCACTGGGGTGCGCTGCCACGATTCTCGAGCAGCACGGTGGCCGCGCATCCCTCGTCGAGAGGCTCGAGGCGCGCGGTCACCGGCTCGGCCGAGAAGTTGTGGACGGCGATGAATGCGGCGTCTCCGTAGGTCGCCTGGTGCACGAGCACCCGCGGATCACCGGCATCCTGCACTCGCACCTCACCCCACGCGATCTCGGGCGTGGAACGGTAGCGGCTCGCCAGCATTGCGACGAACGACCACAGCGATTCCGGATCGCGTCTCTGATCGTGCACGTTCACGTGCGCGGGCGCGTATGCACCGTCGGCGATGGGCCTGCGCAGCTTCGACGGCTTCGAGGTGGTGAATCCGCCGAGCGGTCCCGCGTCCCACTGCATCGGTCCGCGAACGGCACCGCGCCCCAGCTCCACGCTCAGCTCGCCCATCCCGATCTCCTCGCCGTAGAAGATCATCGGCGCCCCCGGCAAGGAGAACAGCAGGCTGTACGCCAGGCGCAGCCGGCGGGGATCCGACTCGAGCATCGGCGCCAGGCGTCGCACGATGCCGCGGTCGTACACCCGCTGATCGGGATCGGGGGCGAACGTGTCGAACACCTCCTCCTTCTCGGCGTCGTCGAGCAGTCCGAGATTGAGCTCATCGTGGTGACGCAGGAAGATCGCCCATCCGTGCCTGGCATCCACTGTCGGACGCGCCGCGAGCGCTTCCGCGAGCGGCGTCGCCTGCTGTCTGCCCAGCGCCAGGAACAGCTTCGCCGTGGTGAGGAAGTCGAACTGCAGGTCGAGCTCGCTGCCCTGGTCGCCGAAGTAGGCGAGCTGCTCCTGGTGCGGGAGCCCCACCTCGCCGAGCAGCATCGCCGAGGCCTCCCGCCTGCTGACGAAGCGACGCAGCTCGCGCAGGAAGGCATGAGGATCCTGCTCGTCGGCGACCCCCTGACCGGTGATGAGGAAGGGCACTGCGTCGACGCGGAACCCGTCGACGCCGAGCTTGAGCCAGAACCCGATGATGCGCGCGACCTCGGCGCGCACTTCGGGGTTCGCGAAGTTCAGATCGGGCTGGTGGCGATAGAAACTGTGCCGGAAGTACTGCTCGGTGCGTTCGTCGTACTCCCACATGCTCGTTTCCTCGCCGGGGAACACGAGCTTCTCCTTCTTGCGTGGCGGCGTGTCGCGCCACACGTAGTAGTCGCGGAACCTCGAGGTGCGCGAACGCCGCGCCGAGACGAACCACGGGTGGCGGTCGGAGGTGTGGTTGATCACGAGATCGATGACGACCCGGATGCCGCGGTCGTGGGCGACCCGGATGGCCTCGACCACGCGTCCGAGGTCACCGAAGCGGGCGTCGACGCTGTAGAAGTCGGAGATGTCATAGCCGTCATCGCGCTCGGGCGTGGGCTGGAACGGCATGAGCCATATGCACGTGACCCCGAGCGCGTCGAGGTCGTCAATCCGCCTGGTGAGCCCGGCGAAGTCGCCGTGCCCGTCGCCATCGGAGTCCTGGAACGTCTCGACGTCGAGGCAGTAGAAGACCGCCGTGCGCCACCACAGATCGCTCGTGTCGGCCGGGTTCACAGCCGCTCCCTCAGCAGTGGCAGCAGCTCCCGTTCGCACCGGTCGAGGAATCCGCGCTGATCACGACCGACCTGGTGCAGGAACACCCGGTCGAATCCGGATGCGGCGGCGGCGATCCGGTCGGCGACGTCGGCGGCGTCGGATCCGACCACCACGGCGGCTCGCAGCTTCTCGTCAGTGGGGTCGGCGTGCGCCTCGAACTCCTCCGGGTCGCTCAGCTCCCACATCAGCTGGGGCGGCACCGTCGCCTGCGCCCACTGCTCGCGCGCGGCGGCCAGGGCCTGCTCGTCGGTGTCCTCGAGACTGATGTGGATCTGCAGCAGCACGTCGCCTCGGCCTCCCGCATCCCTATACGCCGTCACCGTCTGCGCCGTCGCCTCCGGGTCTGCGCCGACGGTGATCAGGCCGTCGGCCCATGCCGCGACCTGGGCGGCCGTTCGGGTGCTGATCCCCGCGGCCAGCAGCGGCGGCGGCGTCTCGGGCAGCGACCAGAGCTTCGCCTCGTGCACGCGCACCGGGCCGTCTGCGTCGACCTGCTCGCCGGACAGCAGGCGACGCATCACGTCCGCCGCGGCGTGCAGTCTCTCGTCACGCTGCTCTTTGGGGGGCCACTCGTCGCCGGTGACGTGCTCGTTGAGCGCCTCACCGCTGCCGAGCGCCGCCCACGCGCGATCCGGGAACATCTCGGCCAGGGTGGCCAGTGCCTGCGCGGTGATGACCGGGTGGTAGCGCTGACCGGGAGCGGTGACCACACCGATCGGGAAGCGCGTGAGAGCCAGTGCCGCCCCGAGCCACGACCACGCGTGACCGGACTGCCCCTGCGCCTTCAGCCAGGGGGCGAGGTGGTCTGAGCACATCGCCTCGTCGAACCCGATGCGCTCGGCGTGGGCGATGTCTCTGAGAAGCCTGCCCGGGGCGTGCTGCTCGTGGGAGGCGTGGAACCCGATGCGAGTCATCGTCTGCGGTCCTCTCGTCGGAGGACAGCAGGTTAGACAGACCGCGGATGCCGATACACGGGGTTGACCCTGGCATCGGCGCCGTGCAACGCCAGCGCGATCAGCCCTCGATGCCGGCGTTCGGGTCGTCCGGCGGCTCGGGCACCATGTGCAGGCCGGTCGGGGTGTTGGCCGTGTAGGCGAGCGCCTCGATCCAGGCGCGATTGATGGCCGGCTGACGGCTGCCGAAGTACTTGAACACCAGTGAGCTGCTGGGCTGCACCCAGACGGTGGTGCGCCCGCCGCCGACGCTGGCGTCTTCGCGCCAGCTGAACGGGAAGGGCTCACCGCGGCGCAGCTTCGCCGTCATCACGAGCTGCAGGTGGGTCAGGGCGCGGTCTTCGATCTCGGTCTTGACCGAGCCCTCATAAACGAACTTTCCCAAGGAAGTGCACCTCTCCGACGTCCGACATTGCTCTGGCGTCCCCCGAACGCCTGCAGTTAGCTTAGTCAGATGGGCATGCTCTTCTACGGCGCCAGTCCGGATCCCATCGAGATCGAGGACCGTGCGCTCGCTCACCTCAAGGTCGTCATCGCCACGAAGCTGCGCCGCAACGAATCGTTCACTCTGTCGTGGCAGCATCCGCATCTCAACCCCACCGGCCGGTCGACCATCTGGTTGCACCCGTCCATCCCCCTGCGCTTCGTCTTCGATCAACCGGAGACACCCGAGCTCAGCAGCGCGTGGATCATGGCTCTCGCGAACTCCGCCAGCAGCAGCGGGGGGCTGTGCCTGCTGCCGGAGCACCTCGAGGGCTGAACGTTCCTGCTCGGGAGATCACTCCGACTCCTGAGCGGCGACGGTATGCGGCAGCCCGGTGGGCTTCGACTCCGCCGAACCGCGCTGACGGAGGAAGATCGAGAAGGCGACCATCGTCCCCACCGCGAGGAACTCGCTCTGCCAGTTCTGCAGCGTGCGGTCCCAGAACTCGGGTGACACGACGTACTGCGCCCAGTCGATCGCGGGCTCGCCGTGCTGCGCGTTCTCCTCGTTCATCACCACCAGCCCGCTCAGCGACTGCAGCAGCCATGAGCCGAGGAAGATCGCGCCCATCACGAGCACCAGCGAGTTCTCGTACACCGTGCGCCGCAGGCCTGCGACCCGGGCCCAGCGTGGGCCGTCGGCAGGCGCGTACGCGCCGACCATCTGATTCTCATCGGTGTCGACACCCTCGTCGCCGGGCTTCTTCGACTCGGGTGAGCCGCGCTGAACCAGCCAGACGGTGGCCGCGATGAAGAGCAGGAACTGCAGGAATTCGCTCTGCCAGTTCTCGGCGACGTCGACGACGAAATCACTCGAGAGGACGAAGGAGAGATAGGTCTCGGGCGGCTGTCCGTGCTGGGCGAGCTCCTGGTTCGTGCGCAGCAGCCCGGCGACCGATTGGCCGAGCAGAGCGAGGGCGAAGAGTGCGAAGAAGAACAGGCTCAAGCCGTTGTCGCGAAGGAACCTCTTCATGATCATCGCCCGCTTCCGACCACGGCGAACATGACGGCGAAGCCGGCGACGATCGTGCCCATCCACATCCAGAACATGACCCGTGGGCCGAAAGCATCCTGTCTCGACTCGTGCTGCTGCGACATCCGCTTCTCCTCGTCGTCAGGCCCTCCCCACCTCGGTGGCTGGCCAGATCACAGCGGAAAGAGAACGGGGTTGACGAGCAGGCAGCAGGCTGTCAACCCCATTACCGCCGCGAATCAGTCTGTCTACGGTCGAGATCACTGATGGAGACAGGCGAACACCGAGGCGGGAAGGAACGCGACCATGACACGGACGCGAGACATCATGACACCGAACGCACAGTGCATCGGCGAGAACGACGCACTCTCGATCGCCGCCGAGCGGATGCTCGAGCTGGATGTCGGCGCCCTGCCGATCTGCGGAGAAGACGGCCGCCTGAAGGGCATGCTCACCGATCGCGACATCGTCGTGAAGGCGATCGCGGCGGGGCTGAACCCTGAGACGACGAACGCCGGGCGGCTCGCCGCCGGGGTGCCGGTGATGGTCTCCCCCGACGATGACATCGACCGCACTCTCGCACTCATGCGCGAGCACCGGATCCGCCGTGTCCCGGTGCTGGAGGACGACCGCCTGGTCGGCATGATCAGCCAGGCCGACATCGCCCGGCACCTCGCCCCGTCGACCACCGGCGAGACAGTGGGAGTCATCTCCCGCTGACGCCGTTCACGGGCTCCGCCCCGGACCGCCCGAAGCCCATCCCCACAGAGGAGGATCACATGACCGACCAGACCGCCGGCACGACACCCGCGCACAGCGCACCCGATGTCGATGACCAGCTCGATCAGCTCGCGAACTCGGACGGCGCGCAGCCCACGACCACGCACGCCGAGCGAGGGGCAGGGGAGCCGCACCTGCGCATCACGAGCCCGGAGGGTGATCGAAGCCGTCTCGAGCTCGTCGACGAGCGCACCACGATCGGCTCGGGCGCGGAATGCTCGCTCGTGATCGCCGGCGCAGACCCCGTGCACGCGACGATCGTGCACGATGAGCGCGACGAGTACGTCCTGACACTGCACGGCGAGGGCCTGATGAATGCGAACCCGGCCGAGGGCATCGCCGGGGACCGCAGCGAGATCTTGCGCACCGGCGCGCGATTCACCGTCGCCGACTGGATCCTCGTCTTCGGCCGCGAAGAGTTCGCCGACCACGGTCGTCCGTTCGGCGGTCGCGAGGGCGGTGAGCTCGATGACCAGCCGCCGCAGCCGGCGCGCCCCGACTATGCGGACGGCGACGCCGACGGGCAGCACGGTGACCTGGAGGTCAAGGACGGCTGAAGCCCCCGGAGGGTGAGAAGGGCGAGGGGACGGCGGTCCTCTCGCCCTTCGCATGTCCGCGACCGGATGGAGTGGTAGCGTCGGGCCGGAAGGAGGGGTGATGATCGACGCGATCGGGACGCTGCTGAGAACGCTGCTCGTGGCGCTCGGCGCCGTGCCCCTCCCCCCTGGGCTGACCGCCGGAGGCATGCTCGGCATCGCCGCGATTCTCGTCGCAGCGACCGTGCTCGCGATCGCGCTCGCTCTGCTGACCCCGCGGTTCGGCGTCCGTTCGGCGCCGTATCCGCGACGCGCCATCGGTGCGTCTGTGCTGCTCGCGCAGAGCGATCCGGACGCCGACGGTCATCCTCGTCCGCGAGCGCCGGGGGCAGCGCCCGCCGCCTGATCCGTCCTCGCACTCGCTGAGGGGCGGGTCTCGTGGCCTCCGGCCCACCCCCCTCCTGCGAACGGACGCTCATGGACATCTTCGTCATCCCGCCACTGACCCTTCTTCTCGACGCCGCGTACTCCGCTCTCCTCTCCCTCTCCGGGGTTCTCGACCCCGTCGCAAGCTCGGCGTCTGCCGCGCTGGCGGTGATGCTCGTGACCATCGGGGTGCGCGCCGCGCTCATCCCCGTCGGCATCTCCCAGGCCAGAGCCGAGCAGCTGCGCGCTCGACTCGCTCCGCGTCTGCGGGCTCTGCAGCAGCGGCACGGCAAAGACCGCGAGCGATTGCAGCGCGAGACCATGGCCCTGTACCGCGACGAGCAGACGTCACCCCTGGCCGGCTGCCTGCCGCTGATCGTGCAGGCCGCCGTCGTGGGCGTTCTGTACACGCTGTTCCTGCGCCCGGAGATCGCCGGGCACCCGAACGCGCTGCTGGCGCACGACCTGCTCGGAGCTCCCCTGGGCGACTCGCTGATCGCGGCGGTCGGCTCCGGCCTCAACGGGCAGACAGCCGCCGTCTGGGCGGTCGTGCTCGTGGTGATCGTGGTCGTCGCAGACGTCACGCGCCGCGTGTTCCGTCCGCAGGTGCCGGCGGACGGGCCGCTGGCGGCCCCGGGCATGCTCGGCGTGATGAACACGATGCACTACCTCACTGCGGTCTTCGCGGTGTTCGTGCCGCTCGCCGCAGCCCTCTACCTCGTGGTGACCGTCACCTGGACGCTCGGACAGCGCTGGGCGCTGCGACGGCGCTACCCGCTGCCGGATGCGTGACGGGCGGGCCGCATCGGGACAGGCGGATTAGGCTCGTAGCCATGCCCGTCGTCTCCGCCGCCCACACGCATGCCGCCGACCTCGCCGACTTCGTCGCCGCCTCGCCGTCGAGCTACCACGCCGCCGCGGAGGTCGCGCGTCGTCTCGAGGAGGCCGGATTCACCCGGCTCGACGAGACCGCGGAGTGGCCCGCACAGGCCGGCGGGCGGTTCGTCGTCGTGCGCGACGGCGCGGCGATCGCGTGGGCCGTTCCCGCCGATGCCGCGGCCACGACCCCGGTGCACGTTCTCGGCGCGCACACCGACTCCCCCGGCTTCAAGCTGAAGCCCAAGCCGACCACCGGGTCGCGCGGCTGGCTGCAGGCGGCCGTCGAGGTCTACGGCGGCCCGCTGCTGAACTCCTGGCTCGATCGCGAGCTGCGCCTCGCCGGGCGCCTCGCACTGGCCGACGGGCGGGTCGTGCTCGCGGCGACCGGACCGCTGCTGCGCCTGCCGCAGCTGGCGATCCATCTCGACCGCGGCGTGAACGACGGCCTGGCGCTCGACAAGCAGACCGGCACGCAGCCAGTGTGGGGACTCGGTGATGCCGAGTCCGCCGACATCCTCGCCGAGCTCGCGGCCTCAGCGGGAGTCGACGCCCTCGACATCCGCGGCTTCGATGCCGTGGTGGCGGATGCCGCTCGCGGCGCCGTCTTCGGCAAGGACGACGCGTTCTTCGCATCCGGTCGCCTCGACGACCTCGCGTCGGTGCACGCCGCGGTGGTCGCGCTGATCGACGCCGCAGGCCCGTCGACGGACGCCGCGCCCCAGGGCGACGCGGTGATCCCGGTGCTCGCCGCCTTCGACCACGAGGAGCTCGGCTCCGAGTCGCGCTCGGGTGCGGCAGGGCCCTTCCTCGAAGACGTGCTCGCGCGCGTGTACGCCTCGCTCGGCGCCGGCGTCACCGAGCAGCGCCGCGCGTTCGCCGCGTCGTGGCACCTGTCGAGCGACGTCGGCCACTCCGTGCACCCGAACTACGCGCACCGGCACGATCCGGTCGTGCAGCCGGTGCTCGGCTCGGGCCCCATTCTCAAGATCAACGCGAACCAGCGGTACGCCACCGATGCCGTCGGCGCGGCGGCGTGGGCCCGGTGGTGCGAGAGCGCCGGCGTCGGCTCGCAGGAGTTCGTTTCGAACAACGCCGTCCCGTGCGGGTCGACGATCGGCCCGATCACGGCGACGCGTCTGGGCATCCGGACGGTCGATGTCGGCATCCCGATCCTGTCGATGCACTCCGCACGCGAACTGGCGGGCGTGAGCGATCTGTACGACCTGTCGCGCGTCGCCCGCGCGTTCTTCGCCGGCTGAGCCCGACGCGCGACGGCGCGACGAGCGTGGGGCCGAGGCCAGACGGACGCTCAGACCAGCTCTCGCACCAGCGTCTCGATGCGCGAGCGGATCTCGTCGCGGATCGGTCGGACGGCGTCGATGCCCTGCCCGGCGGGATCGTCGAGCTTCCAGTCCTCGTAGCGCTTGCCGGGGAAGAACGGGCAGGCGTCGCCGCAGCCCATCGTGATCACGACGTCGGATGCCTGCACGGCCTCGGTCGTGAGCACCTTGGGCTGCTCGGCGGTGATGTCGATGCCGACCTCGCCCATCGCCTCGACGGCGATCGGGTTGATCTGCTCGGCTGGCATCGATCCGGCAGAGCGGACCTCGATGCGCTCGCCGGCGATGTCGCGCAGGAAGCCCGCGGCCATCTGGGATCTGCCGGCGTTGTGCACGCACACGAAGAGGACGGACGGCTTGGACGCGGGACTGGTCATGGGTGCTCCTCAGCGGCGGGTGATGGGAGAGGCTGGTCAGCCTGCGGTGACGGGACGAGAGCCGAGCGGGAGGAGCGCCGGAGCGCAGCATCCGCCCTGCGGCGAGTCGAAGGCGCTCGCACCCCCGCAGACACCGGTGTCGGGCAGCACGAGCTCGGTGCGCTCGGCACCTTCGTGATCGCCGGCGAGATGGGCGACGACGCTGCGCACCTGCTCGAAGCCGGTCAGCGCGAGGAAGGTGGGCGCCCGGCCGTAGGACTTCGCACCGACGATGAAGAAGCCGTCCTCCGGATGCCGCAGCTGGCGCGCACCGGTCGCCGACACGGATCCGCAGGAGTGGATGTTCGGGTCGATCTCGGCGGCGATACCGGCGACCGCGTCGAGGGAGGGGTCGACGTCGATGCGCAGCTCGCGCAGGATGCCGAGGTCGGGGCGGAACCCGGTGAGCGCGACGACACGGTCGACCCCGGCGATCTCCCGACCCGCCTCTGAGACGATCACCAGTCCGGCGCCCTCTCGTCGGAACTCCGCGACCCGGAATCCCGTGACGACCTCGACGACGCCGGCCTCGATCACCTTGCGGGCGCGCGATCCGAGCACCGCGCGCTCCGCGAGCTCGTCCCGCTCGCCGCCGCCGAACAGATTCGTCGTGCTCCCGCGGCGCAGCAGCCACGTGATGCGCATGCTCGGGTCTCGGCGGGCGAGCTCGCTGAGCCGCAGCACCGCGTGCGTCGCCGAATGACCGGCCCCGACGACGGCCACATGACGGCCGGCGCACGACGAGACATCGTCCGGGATGCGGTACGAGATCCGTCCGGATGCCGCTGCTTCGCCGACCGCCGGGAATCCGTCGGCCCCCGCGGGGTTGGGCTGGTTCCAGGTGCCGCTCGCGTCGATCACCGCTCGCGCGAGGATGCGCCCGTCACGCCCGTGCCGGTCCTGCGTGTGCACGACGAACGGCTGGCTCCTGCGGCCGCCGTCGACCACCTTGTCGCGCCCGCGACGAGCGATCCCGGTGACGGTCGTGCCGTAGCGCACGCGCTCGCCCAGGGCATCCGCGAGGGGTGCGAGGTAGTCGCGCACCCATTCCGCCCCCGTCGGGTACCCGCGATCGGGCGCCGCCCACCCCGATGCCTCGAGCAGGCGCCGAGCGGCGGCATCCATCAGCTCCGGCCACGCCGAGAAGAGCCTGACGTGTCCCCACTCCGCGACGGCGGCACCCGCGGAGCTGCCCCGTTCGACGACCACCGACGCGATCCCACGCTCGGTGAGGTGAGCGGCCGCAGCCAGCCCCTGCGGGCCCGCGCCGACGACCACGACGGGAAGTCCGGACATCTCATCTCCTCAGATCGAAGAACGTCAATATGAAACGGTGCCGCACCTATCGAAGATTGTCAATACGTGTCAGGATATCGGCATGAGCCTGCCCGCGACCATCGACGAATCCGCCTGCTGCGTGCCGCGCGTCACGTCTCCGCTGACCGCACAGCAGACGGAGCAGGTCGCCCGGGTCTTCAAGGCCCTCGGCGACCCGACCCGCGTCGCCCTCCTCTCGCTCATCGCGCGCAGCGAGGGGGGCGAGGCGTGCATCTGCGATCTCACCGATCCGGTCGGCCTCTCCCAGGCCACGGTCTCCCACCACATGAGGCTGCTCGCCGAGGCCGGGCTCGTCACCAGGGAGCAGCGCGGCAGATGGGCGTACTTCGCCGTGAACGGCAACGCACTCGCCGCGGCCGCCGACGCGTTGCGCCCCTCCTGACCTCGATCTGCCGCGCCGCGGTCCGCGGTGCCAGGATGAGGGCATGACCGACATCACGCCGCCCGCGCTCATCGAGCGAGCGGGCATCGAGATCATCCCCGAATCCCAGCGCACGGCGAGGCCCCGCGACCTGTTCTGGCCGTGGTTCGCCGCCAACGTCTCGGTGTTCGGCATGTCGTACGGCTCGTTCGTGCTCGGCTTCGGCATCTCGTTCTACCAGGCGACGGTCGTCTCGATCATCGGGATCGTCGTGTCGTTCCTGCTCTGCGGCCTGATCGCCATCGCGGGCAAACGCGGATCGACGCCCACCATGGTGCTCTCGCGGGCCGCGTTCGGCGTGCACGGGCAGAAGGTGCCCGGCATCGTGTCGTGGCTCACCTCGATCGGTTGGGAGACGTTCCTCGCGATCATGGCCGTGCTGGCCACCGCCACCGTGATCACCCGCCTCGGCGGCGACGGCGACAGCGTCACCCTGAAGATCATCGCCACGGTCATCGTCGCCGCCCTCATCGTGACCGCATCCGTGCTCGGGTATCACACGATCATGAAGCTGCAGTCGGTGCTCACCTGGGTCACCGGCGTCGTCACCGTCCTTTACGTGATCCTCGCCGCGCCCACCATCGACCTCGCCGCCGTGCTCGCCCAGCCGAGCGGCAGCGCGGCACAGGTCATCGGCGCGCTCGTTATGGTCATGACCGGGTTCGGGCTGGGCTGGATCAACATCGCCGCCGACTGGTCGCGGTATCAGAAGCGCACGGCATCCGACGGCGCGATCGTCTTCTGGAACACGCTCGGCGGGGCGATCGCCCCCGTCATCCTCGTGGTGTTCGGCCTGCTGCTCGCCGGCTCCGACGAGAAGCTCATGGCGGCCGTCGGCGCCGATCCGATCGGAGCCCTCGCCACGATCCTCCCGACCTGGGTTCTCCTGCCGTTCCTGCTGACGGCCGTACTCGCCCTCGTCTCGGGAGCCGTGCTCGGCATCTACTCCTCGGGCCTCACGCTGCTCAGCCTCGGCATCCGGATCCCGCGTCCGGCGGCGGCGGGCATCGACGGCCTCATCCTCACCGTCGTGACGATCCTCGTCGTCTTCGGCGACCAGGGCTTCCTCGGCCCGTTCCAGTCGTTCCTGATCACGCTCGGCGTTCCGCTGGCATCGTGGGCGGGCATCCTCATCGCCGACATCCTGCGCCGTCGGCGCGACTACGACGAGGCCGCGCTGTTCGATCCGAACGGACGCTACGGCGCCTGGGACTGGACCTCGATCGGCACCATGATCGTCGCGTCGGTCATCGGCTGGGGTCTGGTCGTGAACCTGTTCGCCGACGACGCGGCCTGGAACAACTGGCAGGGCTACCTGCTGCCGCTCATCGGCGGCAAGGACGGCGAGTGGGCGTACGCGAACCTCGGCGTCTTCGTCGCCCTGGTGCTCTCGTTCGTCGTCACGTGGTTCGCGCGCGCCGGACGCATCCGCCGTCAGGAGCAGGCGTGACGGAGGGCTGGCTGGTCGTCGTCGACCCGCAGAACATCTTCGCCTCGCCGCAGTCCGAGTGGGGGTCGCCCTTCTTCGCCGAGGCGATGGCGAACATCGGGCGACTGGCCGAGCGCTTCGGCGAGCGGGTGGTGGTGACCAGGTGGATGCCCACGGCCGACCGCTCCACGTCGTGGGGGGCGTACTTCACCGCGTGGCCGTTCGCCGATCAGCCGGCGGGCGACGCCCTGTTCGATCTCGTGCCCGAAGCGGTGAGCCTGTCGGCGCGACCGACTCTCGATCTGCCGACGTTCGGCAAGTGGGGCGTCGAGCTCGAGACGATCGTCGGTCGCGGCGCGCACGTCGTGCTGGCCGGGGTCTCGACCGACTGCTGCGTGCTGTCGACCGCGCTGGCCGGAGCGGATGCCGGGGCGCACCTCACCGTCGCCACCGACGCGTGCGCGGGCTCGACAGCCGAGAATCACGCCGCCGCGGTGCACGTGCTGGGCCTGTATCCACCGCAGATCACCCTCGCGACGACGGCCGAGATCCTCGCGCTCGCCGAGGGCTGAGCGCGCTCACGCCGTCCAGCTGTGCACCGGCTCGCCGGAGTGCATGCGCTCGAGGTAGTCGTCGAGCATCCCGCGCAGCGCGTCGGGACGCGACGCTCCCGCGGCCTCGCTGGCGGCGACGTTCGTGCGCTGCCAGGTGGCGCCGTTGCGGCCGGTGACGCAGCGCTGCTCGATGATGCCCAGATAGCGGTCGCGCGTCTCGGCCGAGACGCCGTAGGCGTCGAGCCCCTCCGCGGCGAGCGGCAGCAGTCGGCGCAGCACCAGCTCACGCGGTCCGACCCAGCCCAGTTCGGGCCAGTACAGCTGCGACTCGATGCCCTGGCGCGCGGCGGAATGCAGGTTCTCCCGCGCGGCGTCGAAGGTCATCTGGCTCCACAGCGGACGCTCGCTGTGCGCGAGCGAGTGCAGCAGGCCGTAGTAGAACGCGGTGTCGGCCAGGGCATCCGCCATCGAGGGCGAGGCGGGCAGCACCCGGTTCTCGAGGCGCAGGTGGCAGCCGCCGTCCTGCGTGTCGTAGATGGGTCGGTTCCAGCGGTAGACGGTGCCGTTGTGCATCCGCAGCTCGCTGAGGTCGGGGGCGGTGCCCGATCGCAGCGTCTCGAGCGGGTCCTGGTCGGAGCTCTCCGGCAGCAGCGCAGGGAAGTAGCGCGAGTTCTCCTCGAAGAGGTCGAAGATCGATGTGATCCAGCGCTCGCCGAACCACACACGCGGTCGCACGCCCTGGTTCTTCAGCTCCTGCGAGCGCGTGTCGGTGGCCTGCTCGAACATCGGGATGCGCGTCTCGTGCCACAGCGCACGGCCCGCGAAGAACGGCGAATTGGCCGCCAGCGCCACCTGCACCCCGGCGATCGCCTGCGCCGCGTTCCAGTGCGCGGCGAACTCCTCTGGCTTGACCTGCAGGTGCAGCTGCATCGAGGTGCAGGCGGCCTCGGGCACGATCGTGTCGCAGATGATGTCGAGGTCTTCCGGGTCTGCGTCGTCGGTGAGGGGAACCCCGTCGAGTCGCAGCTCGATGTCCTCGCCGCGCGCGGCGAGGATCTGCTGTCCGAGCATCTTGTAGCGCGGTTCCCGCGACAGCCAGCGCTCGGTGAAGTGCGTCTCGTCGAGAGTGGGCAGCATGCCGATCATCGCGAGGTCGCTGCCGGCGCTGTGGGCCCGCTCGTCCGCGGCGGCGAACGCCGAGCCCAGCACCTTCTCGAGCTCGGTCAGGCTGTCGCCGCCGAGCGGCCGGGGAGCCACGTTGATCTCGACGTTGAACCGCCCGAGCTCGGTCTGAAACGCCGGATTGGCGATGGCATCCAGCACCTGCTCGTTGGTCATGGCGGGGTTGCGCTCGCCGTCGACGAGGTTCAACTCGATCTCCAGACCGAGCTGCGGCTGCGAGGCCTCTTCGAACCAGCCGTCGCCGAGCATGTGCTCGAGCGCCTCCAGCCCGCGCTGCACCTGCTCGCGGAACCGCGCCCGATCCTGCCGAGTGAATCGCTGTGAGCTGATGCTGTCTCCCATGCTCGGAAGAATATCCGCTGCGGCCCGATCGCCCTGATCGGGCGGTGCCCCCTTGTCGCGGGTGCCCGATCGGTGCTAGCGAGCGGCATTTCACCGTTGTGACGACCGCAACAGAACTGATATGTTTCCGGGATGGCCACCGGCGACAACGAACGCGCGCTCGAAGACGGCATCGTCACCGACCTCGAGGATCGGATGACGTACGGCTCGTATCTCGACCTCGATCGGCTGCTCGGCGCTCAGCATCCGGTCTCGCGCCCCGAGCACCACGACGAGATGCTGTTCATCATCCAGCACCAGACCACCGAGCTGTGGCTCAAGCTCGTGCAGCACGAGCTGGGCACCGCGCGCGACCGTCTCGCCGCCGATGATCTGCGCTCGGCGCTGAAGCACATCGCCCGGGTCAAGCACATCCAGGAGGTGCTGACCCAGCAGTGGTCGGTGCTGGCCACCCTCACCCCCACCGAGTACGCGCAGTTCCGCGGCGCCCTCGGCAATTCCTCGGGATTCCAGTCGGTGCAGTACCGCGCTGTCGAGTTCGCCCTCGGCAACAAGAACGAGCGGATGCTCGGCGTGTTCCGGGGTCACCCCGAGAACCTGGCGATGCTCACGGCCGAGTGGGAGCGCCCCACCCTGTACGACGAGTTCCTGCGGTACGCGTCGCGGCGCGGTCTGCCGATCCCGACCGAGGTGCTCGAGCGCGACGTCCGTCAGCCGTACCGCGAGCACCCCGAGCTCGTGCCGGCGATCCGCGAGATCTACGAGAACCCGCACGAGCACTGGGACCTGTACGAGGCGTGCGAAGAGCTCGTCGATGTCGAGGACAACTTCCAGTTCTGGCGCTTCCGGCACCTGCGCACCGTCACCCGCACGATCGGGATGAAGGTCGGCACCGGCGGGTCGAGCGGCGTGAGCTTTCTGCAGCGGGCTCTCGATCTCACGTTCTTCCCCGAGCTGTACAGCGTGCGCACCGAGATCGGCCGCTGAATGCGGGCGGTCACGTTCTTCGACGGCG
This sequence comes from Microbacterium sp. AR7-10, assembly GCF_001878835.1. NCBI lineage: Bacteria > Bacillati > Actinomycetota > Actinomycetes > Micrococcales > Microbacteriaceae > Microbacterium > Microbacterium sp. AR7-10. Next base: position 39,042 of record NZ_MJIR01000036.1, read on the forward strand.
AGGGGATGCACGACGGCACCCTCGACGTGCGCGATGGCCGCCTCCGCCTCCTGCCGCGGGCCGCGCCGACCGACACCCCGCACCTGGATGGCGTGATCACCGGCCTGTTCACCGACCATCACGTGCATCTGCAGCTCGTCGACCCCGACCTGCTTCCCGCGTCGCGGCTGGGCCGCGTGATCGACCTGGGCGCCGACCCGGACTGGATCGCCCAGGTGTCGCGGCACCGTGTGACCGTGCACTACGCCGGGCCGTTCCTGACCGCGCCTGGCGGGTACCCGTCGGATCGCGCGTGGGCTCCGACCGGTTCGGTGCGGGAGATCGCGGATGCCGAGCACGCCGCGCGCACGGTCGACGAGCTCGCGGCGGCCGAGGTGTCGCTGATCAAGGTCGTGGCCCACAGCGACGCGGGCCCGGCGATCGACGACGACGCGTTCCGCGCCGTGGTGCGCCAGGCGGCCGTGCACCGCCTGCCCGTCGTGGCTCACGCCGAGGGTGCCGGTCAGGCGCAGCGTGCGGTGCGGCTCGGCGCCACCCGACTGGCACACGCCCCGTTCAGCGAGCGCCTGACCGATACGGAGATCGCCGCGCAGGCGGCATCCGCATCCTGGATCTCGACCCTGGCGATCCACGACGACGACGCGCGCGCCGTCGCGATCGACAACGTGCGCCGCTTCGTCGCGGCCGGCGGCGAGGTGCTCTACGGCACCGACATGGGCAACGGCGCCACGCCGGTCGACCTGCGCGAGGCGGAGATCGACGCGCTGCGCGCCGCCGGGCTCGACGGGCTCGATCTGCTGACCGCCCTCTCGCCGGCCGACCCGCTCGCGGGCGGCGCCCTGCTGCTTCTCCCGGATGGCGACCCGAACCGGGCTCGCCGCCTCACCGCCGCCGACATCGACACCGACACCGACACCGACAGCACGGAGCCGTGACATGACCGACCTCATCGACGACCTGCTCGCCGAGGCACGCAAGCTCGACCAGGCCGACCCGCTCGCCCATCACATCGCCGAGTTCGCCGACGCCCCTGGCGTCACCGCGTACCTCGACGGGAATTCCCTGGGCCGTCCGCTGCGCGATCTGCCCGAGAAGGCCGCCGCCTTCATCCGCGACGACTGGGGCACGCGCCTCATCCGCTCGTGGGACGAGCAGTGGATGGCGCTGCCGATGCGGCTCGGCGATCGCATCGGCGCGATCGCCCTCGGGGCCGCGGCCGGACAGACGGTGGTCGCCGACTCCACCAGCGTGCTGCTCTACAAGCTCATGCGCGCCGGTGTCGCCGCGCGTCCCGGGCGGGACGAGATCGTGATCGAGGCCGGCAACTTCCCCACCGACCGATTCATCGCCGCCGGCGTCGCGAACGAGACGGGCACCACCCTGCGCTGGGTCGAGCCCGATCCGATCCTCGGTGTCACCGCAGACCAGGTGGCGTCGGTCGTCTCCGAGCGCACCGCGCTCGTCGTGCTCAGCCACGTCGACTACCGCTCCGGCTCTCTGGCGGCGATGCCCGAGATCACCGCCGCGGTGCGGGATGCCGGCGCGCTGATGCTCTGGGATCTGTGCCACTCGGCCGGCGTCGTGCCGATGTCGCTCGACGAGTGGGGAGTCGACATGGCCGTCGGCTGCACGTACAAGTACCTGAACGGCGGGCCGGGCTCGCCGGCGTTCGGCTATCTGCGCGCCGAGCACCACGGTTCGATCGTGCAGCCGATCCACGGCTGGTGGGGCGCCGCCGACATCTTCGCGATGGGTCCCGAATACGCCCCGGTCTCCGGCATCCGGCAGCTGCTCAGCGGCACTCCCCCGGTGCTGTCGATGCTCGCGATGCAGGGCATGCTCGATCTGATCGAGCTCGAGGGGATCACGGCACTGCGGGTGAAGTCGATCACGCTCACCGAGTTCGCGATCCGCGCGTACGACGCGCTGCTCGCCCCGCTCGGGGTGCGGCTGCTGTCGCCGCGCGAGGCGTCGCGTCGCGGCGGACACGTGACGATCGGGCACGACTCGTTCCAGGAGGTCACGACGCGGCTGTGGGCCGACGGGGTCATCCCCGACTTCCGCTTCCCCGACGGCATCCGGCTCGGCCTGTCGCCGCTGAGCACCTCGCACGAGGAGACGCTGCGCGGCGTGATCGCCGTGCGCGACGCTCTGCAGTCATGACCGCGCACGCGAGCACGGACATCGTGCTCGACGACATCGAGGCGCGTCCCGGCAGCACGACCTCGCTGCTGCGCACGGTGATCGGACTGTACCTGCGACCCCTCGGCGGGCAGATCACCTCTGCCGCGCTCGTGCGCCTGGCCGGCGATCTCGGCATCCCGGCCGCTCGCGCGCGCACCGCGATCACCCGGCTCAAGCAGCGCGGCCTGCTGCTCGCCACCGCGGATGCCGGGTACGCCCTCAACCCGGCGGCGCTGCCCATGCTCGAACGCGGTGACCGACGCATCTTCGCGGTGCGCACGATGGCTGCGGACGACGAGTGGCTGCTCGTCTCGGCGACCATCCCCGAGACCCGACGCGACCTGAGGCATCAGCTGAGGCGGCGGCTGCAATTCCTGGGTGCCGGGGCCGTCACGGCCGGACTGTGGATCCTTCCCGGCCACCTGGCCGATGAGGCCGAGCAGCTGCTGGCAGAGCTCGATGCCCGCGTCTACGCCACCCTGTTCCGCACGAGCGACCCGATGCCCGCCGATCCGCTCGCCTGCGCCGCCGCCCGATGGTGGGACCTCGACGCGCTGCGGGCGGAGCACGAGCGGTTCCTGGCATCCCTCGCCGATCTCGAGCACGCCGAGCCGTTCGCCGCGTACGTCCGCCTGATCGACAGCTGGCGTGTGCTGCCGTACATCGACCCCGGTCTGCCCCGCACACTGCTGCCCGACGACTGGCCCGGCGAGCGCAGCGTGCGCGAGTTCGAGCGCCTGTCGCTCGCGCTCGCCCCGGCGGCGCTCGCCCACGCGCGGGATGCCGTGCCGCGAGCTGACAGGATCGAGACATGAAGAACTCCGTCAGAGCCGTCATCATCACCGGCGGCCTGGTCATGGTGCTGCTGATCGGCGTGCTGGTGTGGGCCGTGGCGCAGCGCGCCGAGTCCGAGAACGACCCGAAGCCGCAGGTGCTGCGGGAGGAGTCGCACGTGCTCGACGACGGTGGAGCCGATGCCGTGACCGTGGTGGAGTTCCTCGACTTCGAGTGCGAGGCGTGCGGCGCGTTCCACCCTGTGGTCGAGGATCTGCGGCAGAGGTACGACGGGCAGATCACCTACGCCGTGCGGTACTTCCCGCTGCCGGGGCACGTGAACTCGATGGACGCGGCACTCGCCGCCGAGGCCGCAGCCCAGCAGGGCGAGTTCGAGGCGATGTACCTGCGGCTGTTCCAGACGCAGGCCGAGTGGGCCGGTGCCACCGAACCGACCCCGGCGGTGTTCCGTGCGCTGGCCGAGGAGATCGGCCTCGACATGGCGGCATACGACGAGGCCGTCGCCGATCCCGCCACCGCCGAGCGCGTGCGGCGCGACAGATCTGAGGGCACCTTCCTCGGTGTCGAGGGCACACCGACGTTCTTCGTCGACGGGCGGATGGTCGCGATCAGCGCGCCCGATGATCTCGAGAGGGCGATCGTCGAGGCGCAGTCGCGCTGACCGCCGAGCGAGCACCGGGGGTGTGTTTCGCCGCGTGTCGGCGGTGATCGACGCATCACCGAGGCCGGACGTATTCTCGGTGCACCCGATCGTGAGGAGACCCACCGTGAACACGCCGCCGACCCGCCTTTCGCCCCTCGAGGTGCGTGAGCGTGCGGCGTGCATGTGCGACCACGGCGACGTGTGCTCCTCGTACGCGCCCGGTCACGCCCTGCACCTGATCCAGGCGCGGATGGCGGCGGCGACGCCCCTGGGCTGGACGGATGCCGTGGTGGAGACCGCCGACGCGGCATCCGGCGTCCTGGGTCTGCGCACCCTCGCCGGCGATGCGGTCTCGATCTGGAGCGCGGCCGGAGCCTCACTCGAGGCACCGGCGGGCACACCGGTCGCGCTGCATGCCGCGTACGACGTGCTGGCCGTCGGCCGCGTGCTCTACAACGTCGCGCGCTGACGCGAATCGCTTTCGAATCGCTCGAATGGCGGCGTACGGCGGCCGAGGGCGACCAGATGAGCGATTCGAACGTGGCTTGCCTGCTTCGTCAGGAGGCCATCTTCGTCATGGCGTCGCGCATCTCCATGCAGGCGTCCATGCACGCCTTGCAGGCCTGAGAGCACATCCGGCAGACGTCGCTGTGCTCAGCGTGCGCCTGGCAGTCGTCCATGCACATCCGGCACATCGCGATGCAGGCATCGAGCATCGACATCATGACCGGTGCGGTCATGCCCTGCATCCGCAGCATCGTGCGCATCATCGTGCCGCACATGTCGGCGCAGTTCATGCACGCGACGCTGCAGTCCATCATCTGCGTCGAGCAGACCGTGCACGCCTGCTCGCACGCCGCGCACGCGTCGATGCACGCCTGCATGACGGCCATGTCCATCATCTCCATGCCGGAGGTCTTCATCTCGGACGCCATCGCGTCCATCATCATCGAATCCATGGTTCGCACCGCTCTCGTCATCGGCGTCACGCCGGGGGCCGCAGGCGGGGCAGGTCGTCCCGCCTGCGGCCAGGGTACGCCTGCTCGCCCCACGCGTCGATGGCGGGAGTAGGGTCACCGTGTGCCCTCGTCCACCCCGGTGCCCGGATTCGACACCGTGCAGCGACTCGTCATCGCGGTCGCGGTGCTGGCCTCGTTCGTCACCTTCCTCGACGGCACGGTGGTCACCGTCGCACTGCCGGCGATCAGCAGCGAGCTGGGCGGCGGCATCGCCACCCAGCAGTGGGTGGTCGACGCGTACCTGATCACGCTGAGCGCGCTGATCCTGCTGGCGGGGTCGCTGTCGGATGCCTACGGCCGCGTGCGCGTGATGCGGATCGGTCTCATCGCCTTCGGCGTCGCCTCGGTCGCGGTCGCCGCGGCTCCTGACCCGCTGGTGCTGATCATCGCCCGCGCGGCGCAGGGAGCCGCGGGCGCGCTGCTCGTGCCGAGTTCTCTCGCGCTGATCACGGCGACCATGCGCGGCGAGCTGCAGTCCCGGGCGATCGGGGTGTGGACGGCATTCACCACCGCCGCGCAGCTGGCCGGCCCGCTGATGGGCGGTCTGTTCGTCGACCTGCTCTCGTGGCGTCTCGTCTTCGTCATCAACGTGCTGCCGATCGCCGTGACGCTGGTGCTGCTCGGCCGGCTGGATCTGCCTGAGCACGAGCGCGACGTGGACGTGGATTGGACGAGCGGCATCCTCTGCGCGCTGGGCCTGGGAGCAGTCGTCTTCGCGCTGATCGAGCAGGAGCGACTGGGCTGGTCGAGCCCGGCGATCTGGATGCCAGGTCTCGCCGGCGCAGCGCTGCTCGCGGTCTTCCTGTGGCGCCAGGCCCGGTCGGCGCATCCACTGCTGCCGCTGTCGATGTTCGCGGTGCGCAACTTCGGGTGGGGCAACGTCTCCACCCTGTTCGTCTACGCGGCGCTCTCGCTGAACGGGTTCGTCATCGGCGTCTACCTGCAGCAGGGGCCGGGGCTCAGTGCGACGGCGGCGGGGCTCGCGAGCCTGCCCGTGACGGTGCTGATGATCCTGCTCTCGTCGCGCGCCGGGGCGTGGGCGGGCCGGTTCGGACCCCGCCTGTTCATGACGGTCGGCCCGATCCTGATGGCGATCGGCGCCCTGCTGCTGCTCACCGTCGGCCGCGACTTCGACTACTGGTGGCAGGTGCTGCCGTCGATGCTCGCGCTCGGTCTGGGCCTGGCGCTGACGGTCGCCCCGCTGACCTCGGCGATCCTCGGCGCCATCGACGAGCGTCGCAGCGGCATCGCCTCGGCCGTGAACAATGCCGTCTCGCGCGTCGCCGGGCTGCTCGTGGTCGCGCTGCTGTCGACCATCGTCGGCGGGTCGCTCGACCTCGACGGCTTCCACAGCGCCGCGGTCGTCACCGCCGCCCTGTTCGCGGCAGGCGGCGTGGTGTCGTGGATCGGCATCCGGCGCAGTCCCGCCGAGCCTGCGGACCCGACTCCCGCTGCCGAGACGACTCGCTGAGCGATCCGGGGGTGCGCACCGCGGGCGAGCGCAACCCCTCGCGCCGGATGCCCGCGGCATGATGTGCTGATCCCATGACACGCAGGCGGCGCGCACCACGGCACCGAGGTCGCGTGTCGGCCGCGTTCCTGGCATCCGGTCTCTGCTATACCGCCAACTGCGCGCTGGGCGCGGCGGTCGCGACCCGGATCATCGACACCAGGCGGTTCCGCTGGGTGCATCACGCCCTGTACATCGCGACGGTCTCGACGACGATCCTCGCGCTGATCGTCGGCGTGCGCAGCGACCGGAGGGCCGCGCTCGCCCTCGCTCCTGCGCTGGCCCCCCTCGCCGTCATCCCCTATGCGGGAACGCACACCCGCAGGCATCCCGTCATCGCCCTCACCGCCGCGCCGTTCATCGCCGCCGGCGTCTTCACCTCCCGCCGATAGGAGCAGCATGGAATTCCTCGACGTCGTCCGTCGCCGCAAGACCACGAACGGGCCGTTCCTGCCCGATCCGGTGAGCGAAGAGCACCAGCGGCTGCTGATCGAAGCTGCCAGTCGCGCGCCCTCGCAGCTGAACAGCCAGCCGTGGCGCTTCGTCGTGATCGAGCAGCGCGAGACCATCGAGCGGATCGCCCAGATCTCGGGCGAGAGCATGACCGAGGTGATGTCGAACGGCACGTTCTTCGAGCGGTACAAGCCGTACTTCCGCTTCAGCCAGGCCGAGATGGAGCAGAAGCGCAGCGGGATGCTGTTCGACAAGCTGCCTGCGGTGCTGCGCCCGTTCACGAGTCAGGTGTTCACCTCGCGCGGGCAGAAGCTGATGAACTCCCTCGGCGTGCCGAAGACGCTCGGCGCCGAGAATGCGAAGCTCGTCGCCGGCTCCCCGCTGCTGCTCGCCGTGATGCTCGACCGCAGCGAGTACCGCCCCGGCGAGCTGTCGTCGTTCTACTCGGTGTTCAGCATGGGCGCCGCGATGGAGAACATCTGGCTGACGACGGTGGAGCTCGGCATGGGCATCCAGTTCATCTCGTTCCCGATGGAGGCGCCGGGCCGCTGGGACGAGATCATCGAGCTGCTGCATGTGCCGGGCGATCTCGAGCTGATGGCCGTGTACCGTCTCGGCTACCTGCCCGCCGAGCAGCGCCGCCCGGCCATCGACTGGTCGAGCTCCCAGCGCAAGCTGCCGTCGCAGTTCGTGTTCCGCGAGACGTGCGAGACGCCGGAGCAGCGCTGGGACGGGTAGCGGTGGCGGCTCGCGAGTCGGATGGGCCCGCGGATGCCCTGATCGCGCCACCCGAACCGCCCGACGTGCACGTCATGACGTTCAACATCCGCCGCGCCGCAGACGGCATGCTGCACCGCCGGGCCGACCGCTGGTCGTGGCGCGCACCTGCCGTGCAGCAGCTGCTGGCCTCGGAGCGCCCCACGCTCATCGGTCTGCAGGAGGCCCTGCCGCGCGTCATGCCCCTGATGCGCGAGGCACTCGGGCCCGATCACCGTGCCATCGGCGCCGGACGGGCCGCCGGGGGACGCGGCGAGGGCACCCCGATCCTGTACGACAGCACGCGTCTCGTGCTGCACGACGGGGGTCAGCGCGCTCTGTCCGACCGGCCGGAGCGGGCGGGCTCGATCGGATGGGGCAACCTCATCCCCCGCATCCTGGTCTGGGCCGAGTTCATCGAGCGCGGCACCGGCACGCGATTCCTCGCGATCAACACCCACCTCGACCACCTCTCCGCGTCGTCGCGGCGACGTTCCGCCCTCAGCATCCGCCGGCTCGTCATCGAGCGCGCCCTGCCCGCGGTCGTCATGGGCGACCTCAACGCCGGCGCCGACTCCCCTGCGCTGCGCGAGCTGCAGGCCGGCCGTGCGCTGCTCGACAGCTGGGATGCCGCGGAGCGGAGGGCCGGTCCGCGATGGGGCACGTACCCTGGATACCGACGCCCTCGTGCCGGCGGGCGCCAGCTCGACTGGATCATGACGACGCCGGACGTACGGGTGCGCACGGTCGGCGCCAACGCCCGCACTCCCGGCGGGCGCCGGCCGTCGGATCACCTGCCCGTGCAGGCCGTGCTGCGATTCGGAGAGGATGCCAGATGAAAGAGGACTTCCTTCGCCCGCCGGCCACGGCCGCGGAGTGGACGGCAGATGCCCTGCGCGTCATCGGCATCCTGGGTGTGATCGCGGCCGCCATCTGGCTGAAGCCGACGGATGCCGGGATCACGGCCCTGGCTCTGCCCGCGCTGATGCTGCCGCGCATGCTGGGCATGCGCGCCCGGTTCGACACCGCATCCGGAGTCACCGTCCTCGCCGCAGCGTGGAGCAACGTGTTCGATCTCTATGCGGCGATCTCCCAGTGGGATCTCGTGGTGCACTTCGCGTGCACCGCGGTGCTGACGATCCTCGCGGCGGAGATCCTGACGCGAGCCGGCGTCGTCGGCATCACCGCATCGGCGCGCCCGAGGGCGCGGACCCCGCTGGTTCTCGCGCCGCTGATCGCCCTGGCTCTGAGCGCGGTCTGGGAGATGATCGAGTGGTTCGGGTCGGTGTACATCAGCGACCAGATCCACGTCGGCTATCAGGACACGATCGGCGACATGGTGCTCGGCGGCGTCGGTGGACTCGTGGCCGGCGGCATGCTGGCGCTGATCGATGTGCGTCGCTCACCCGGTCCGACGCAGCCTGCTGCGGAGCCGCAGCTGTCGGGGCGGCGCGGATGATACCCCTAGAGGTGCCGGCCGTCACGGCCCTGCCCCGATCACCCTCGGTCGGCTGATACTCGGGGCATGACTCACCACGACGGAAACCCTGACGACCTGCACGACGACGCCGCGGCGGACTCCCCCGACGCTGCGGGCGGAAACCCGCCGACCGCTGCCGAGGCGCAGCCCGACGGACAGTTCGACAGTCAGAACATGCCGACCACGGATGGCGAGCCGGCGTCCGGCGACGATTCCGCCGCGAGCGCCGGTGCGGAATCGCCCGAGGAGGGCGAGGCTGCCATGCGCGCGGCCGAAGAGGCGACGACGAACGACTGACCGTCCGCGCGATAGGGTCGCTCGCATGAGCGGAGCGGGCGACCTCGAGAAGATCGCCGCCGAGCTGTACGCCGGGTCGCCTGACGCGTTCATCGCCGCGCGGAATGCGCGCGCCGGTGCCGTCGACGACCCGGTGCTCTCGGCTGCGGTCCGAGCGCTGCGCAAGCCCAACGTCGCCGCCTGGGTGGTGAACCTCTTCGCCGGGGAGCGCACCGCCCGGCTGGAGCAGGCGCTGCAGCTCGCCGCCGAGCTGCGCGACGCCCAGGAGGATCTGGATGCCGCGACGCTCTCGCACCTCGGGCGGCAGCGACGAGCGCTGACCGACCAGCTCGCGGCGGAGGCCGCGACGCTCGCCACCGCGCGGGGTGCGCGGGTGAGCGACGCCACGCGGGAGGCGGTGCGGCGCACGATCTCTGCGGCGTTCTTCGATCCCGATGCGGCCGCGGCCGTGGCATCCGGACGCCTGGTGCGCGACCTCGAGCCGACCGGCTCGGTCGACCTCGAGGCGATCGTCGCGGGCGGGCGGCCGAGACCGCCGGCCTCGCAGGGCCGGCCGAACGACGAGGTGGGCGCCAGACGTCGGCAGCGCGCCGCCGAACGCACTCTGCGCGAAGCGGAGAAAGCACACGAGCGGGCTCTGCGAGCAGAGCGGCGTGCGGAGGACGAGGCGAGGGATGCCGTGCAGCGTGCCGGACGCCTCACGGAGCGCATCGCGGAGCTCGAGCAGGAGCTCTCCCGCGTCCGGGAGGATGCCGCCCACGCCAGGGAGGACGCCGACGCCGCCGACCGTCGCCGGCGCCGGGCCGCCGATGAGCTCTCGACCGCGGAGAAGACGCTCGCGGATGCTCGGCGTGCGCGAGACGCGCTCCGAGGTGACGCGAGCACGTGACGCTATCACCAGACCATGCGCAGGCGCCGAGCGCAACCCGCTCTGCCGATCCGGCGGAGCGGGTTAGCGTCGGAGAAACCGACAGGGGCGGCTGAGAGGCGTCGGCCCGATCAGGGAGGAATGAGCGATGGCCCGGAATGTGAGGGTGCTGCACTGCGCACCGGAAGACGTGTTCGAGGTGCTGAGCGACGGCTGGCTGTACCCGACGTGGGTGGTGGGTGCGTCGCGCATGCGGGCCGTGGATCCGACCTGGCCGATGCGCGGATCGCGGCTGCACCACTCGTTCGGCGTGTGGCCGATGCTCATCAACGACGAGACCATCGTCGAAGAGCACGACCCGCCGCGCAGCATGGTCATGCGAGCGCGAGGATGGCCGATGGGCGAGGCGCGGGTGACGATCGAGGTGCGACCGCGGGGAGACGACTGCTTCGTGCGCATTCAGGAAGAGCCCATCGCAGGCCCCGGCCGGTTCGTGCCCCGCCCGATCATGAACGCGCTGGTGCGCTGGCGGAATGCCGAGACTCTGCACCGCCTGGCCTATCTCTCCGAAGGCAGGGCGGCCGTTCGATCCCGGCGCGACTCGCCGTCGCCGTCGCCCTCGCCTTCGGCTTCGCCGGGACGGGCTTCGGATGCAGAGGCACAGCGATCGTGATCGACCGGCGTCGCCCCGGCGCGGATGACCTCGACGTCGTCGTCGTCGGCGCCGGGCCGAACGGACTCGCCGCCGCCGTGACGCTCGCCAGGGCCGGCCTGCGCGTGCGCGTCTACGAGCGCGACAGCCGGGCAGGGGGCGGGGCCGCCACGCGTGAGCTCACGCTGCCCGGCTTCCAGCACGACGTCTGCTCCGCCGTGCATCCGCTGGCGTTCGAGTCGCGCTTCTTCCGCGACTTCGGGTTGCGCGACCGCGTCGAGTTCGTCACCCCGGATGTGTCGTTCGCCCAGCCGCTGGACGGCGGCCGCGCGGGCATCGCCTACCGGGACCTCGACCGTGCCGCCGACGCGCTCGGTGCGGACGGCCGGGCGTACGCACGACTTCTGCGGCCGCTGGTCGAGCGGGCGACCCGAGTGGCCGACTTCACCGGCTCGTCCCTGCTTCGCATCCCGCCCGACCCGCTCACCGCCGTGCTGTTCGGGCTGCGCTCGCTCGAGCAGGGCACCCCGGCGTGGAATGCGCGCTTCCGCGACGACGTCGCCCCCGCCATGCTCACCGGCGTCGCCGCGCATACGATCCTCGCGCAGCCCAGCATCGCGGCCGCCGGGGCTGGCCTCGCCCTCACCACGTACGCCCACGCGCAGGGCTGGCCGATACCGATCGGCGGCAGCCAGGCGATCGCGGATGCCATGGTGGACGACCTGCGCCGGCACGGCGGCGAACTGGTGCTCGATCACGAGGTCGAGTCGCTGAGCGACTTGCCGGATGCGTGGGCGACGCTTCTCGACGTCACTCCCAGGGCGCTCCTGCGCCTAACGGCCGATGTCGTGCCGCCCGGCTACCGGCGGGCGCTGCAGCGCTTCCGATACGGCGATGGCGTCGCGAAGGTCGACTTCGCTCTGAGCGAGCCGGTGCCGTGGACGAATCCCGAGCTGCACCGCGCCGGCACCCTGCATGTCGGCGGCACGCGGGCGGAGATGGCGGATGCCGAGAATCAGGTGCACCGTGGTCGGCTGCCCGAGCATCCCTACGTGCTGGTGTCGCAGCCGACGCTGTTCGATCCCGGTCGCGCTCCGGCGGGGCAGCACACGCTGTGGGCCTACACGCACGTGCCGGCGGGCAGCACGGCGGACCGCCAGGACGCGGTGATCCGCCAGATCGAGCGCTTCGCCCCCGGCTTCCGCGACACCATCGTGGCGATCAGCTCGCGCAGCGCCCACGAGGTGCAGCAGCACAACCCGAACTACCCGGGCGGCGACATCGCGGCGGGCGCTCCGAACCTCTGGCAGCTGTTCCGACGGCCGGTGCTCAGTCCAGATCCCTGGCGCACTCCGATCCCCGGCGTCTACCTCGCCTCCGCCTCTGCAGCGCCCGGGCCGGGTGTGACCGGCATGCCGGGGTGGCTGGCGGCGCTGAGCGCGCTGCGCCACGAGTTCGGGATCCGGGAGCTCCCCGATCTGTCCATCTGACTTACACCGTAAGCCAGATGAGTGCAAGGGGCCTGCCGTGGTGGCCGCACGGGCTTAGACATGGGTCACCGATCCTCGGATCGGTCCGCGAAAAGGAGCACTCATGTCGGACAATTTCGAGACGACCAGCCCGAGCGGTTCGGGAACGCCCGGGTACGGGGCTGGCGCACATTCGTACGATTCGACCTCGCAGCCTTCGGGCTCGCAGGGCAAGGTCGATGCCGCCAAGCACGAGGCATCCGACCTCAAGGACAGCGCCACCGGCCATGCGAAGGATGTGCTGGGTGCCGCCAAGGACGAAGCCTCAGGCGTCGTCGGCGAAGCCAAGATGCAGGCGAAGGACCTGTACGCGCAGACGCAGCGCGAGCTGCGCGACCAGGCGAACACGCAGCAGCAGCGGCTGGCGACGGGCCTTCGCTCGGTCGGTGACGAGCTGGGATCCATGGCGTCCAACTCAGACGGCAGCGGGATCGCCGCCGACCTGGTTCAGCAGGCATCCGGGCGGGTGTCGGCAGCGGCGAACTGGCTCGGCGACCGGGATCCGGGCGCTGTGCTGACCGAGGTCAAGCGTTACGCGCGCCGCAAGCCCGGAACCTTCATCCTCGCCGCGGCGATCGGCGGGGTCATCATCGGACGGCTGACGCGTGCACTGGCATCCGACGCGGCCGACCAGAAGCACGCCACCGGCCAGGGGCACGCGTCNNCGGTCACGCAGGCGCCGGCGGTGCCGCCGGCCCCGCCGGTGCCCCCGGTCGCCCAGGTGCACCCGGATCACTCGGTGCCCACCCCCGTGAGCGACAGCTCGACCGCTGCTGCGGAGACGCCGCTGTACAGCCAGACCCGCTCGACCAGGGCGGATGCCAGCGGGGAGGACGGCTATGACCGACCACACACCGTCTGAGCAGAGAGCCGCCTCGGCCTCTCTCGGCGAGCTTCTCGGGGAGGTGTCGCGCGACATCTCGACCTTGATGCGCCAGGAGGTCGCGCTCGCGAAGGCAGAGCTGAAGGAGTCGGCGGCGAAGTCCGCCAAGGGAGCAGGCCTGATGGGCGCCGCCGGATACGGCGCGCTGATGGCCGTGTTCTTCCTGTCGATGGCGCTCTGGTGGGCGCTGGGCACCCTCATCGGCGGCGGGTGGTCGGGCGTCATCGTCGCCATCATCTGGGCGCTGATCGCCCTGGTCCTCTTCCTGGTCGGACGTGGCCAGCTGCAGGAGGTCGAAGGAGCACCGCAGACCGTGGAGACCCTCAAGGAGATCCCGGACACGCTGAAGAGAAATGAGGAGAACCGATGAGCAATTCAGCCGATGAGATCCGCTCGGACATCGAGCGGACACGTCAGGACCTCGGTATGGACGTCGACGCGCTGGCAGACAAGGTCACGCCGTCGAAGATCGTCGACCGCCAGATGGGCAAGGTGCGGGGTGCGTTCGGGTCGGTGCGCGACCGGGTGATGGGCGCCGCCGACGATGCGAGCTCGTCGGTGTCCGACGCCGGGGCCCACGCGGGCGACGTCGCCGGCGACGTGAAAGACCGCGTCGTGGCGAAAGCGGAGGGCAACCCGCTCGCGGTCGGGCTGATCGCCTTCGGCGCGGGGCTCGTGCTCGCGTCGCTGATCCCCGCCTCGTCGAAGGAGAAGGAGCTCGCCTCGACGGTGAGGGATCAGGCGCAGCCCCTGATCGATGAGGCCTCCGACGTCGCCAAGGAGGTCGGCGAGCACCTGAAGGAGCCGCTGGCCGCGTCGGTCGACTCGGTCAAGGCGTCCGCACAGGACTCCGTCGCCGCCGTCAAGGACGAGGCGCAGTACGCCGCGAACGAGGTGAAGCACGACGCTCAGGATGCCCGCGACAACGTCACGAACAGCTGACGCGTTCTCGCACGAGCGGGTGGGTTCCGAACGCGGAGCCCACCCGCTCTTCGCTGTCAGCGATGCAGCGCGAGGCTGTTCTCCAGCCGGTCGAGCAGCGACTCCAGCGCGGCCTCGAACTCCTCCCGGCTGTGGTCCTCGCTCAGCCTCTCGCGCAGGCGGAAGACCTGTGGGGCGCGTGCCTCGACATCCGGCCCGTCGTGCTCGGCGGTAGTGCCGGGCGCGGGCTCATCGGCCGTCTCGTGCGCGGCGGCTTCGAGCAGCAGCTGGCCGAGCAGGAAGCTCGAGAACGAGCGATACGTCGCGACTGCCTGGGCGTCGCTGAAGCCGCGGGCGAGAAGTGCGGCGAGGAAAGCGTCGACCACCTCGACGCTGCGCATGGGCGGACGCAGCCAGGGAGCCGCGGGGTTCTGCGATGCGACGAGCGGGAAAGCGCGAGGATGCTCGATCGCGATCCTGCGCATCTCGTGGGCCATCGCCTGCAGCAACCCCTGCCAGTGCTCGGCGACCTCGTCATCGAGGGAGTCCATCAGGTCGCCGGTGAGCACGTCGACGACCCCCTCGAGCAGGTCTTCCCGGCCACGCACGTACCGGTAGAGCGACATGGCCTCGACGCCGAGTCGCTCGGCGAGCGAGCGCATCGAGAGGGCGCTCACGCCGGCCTCGTCGATCTGCGCGAGCGCTGCGGTGACGATCGAATCGCGGGTCAGGCCTCGCCCGCGCGAGCCGCTTCGCGATGGGTCTTCCGGATGCTCGACCACGCCCCGATCCTACCTTCGGCGAGTCGGCGCCCGCTGGTCAGAGCGCGCGGATCGGCCGCTCATGCACGGTGGTGCTCAGGTGCACGCCGTTGAGCTCGAGATAGATCTGACGCTCGGTCACAGAGACGGTCATGGTGTTGCGACGGGCGAGCGCCGCCGCGGCATCATCGAGGAACCCCGCGTCGAAGCTGTGCAGCACGATGGCGTCGGCCTTGTGGATCGTCTTGCCCGCCCAGTTGGCGATCACCTTCGCCGGGTCGCGGTAGGTGTACACGACCGTGCGATCGGCTAGCTTGCTGCCGTAGTGCAGGCGTGTGGCGTCTGGTGCACCGACCTCGATCCAGGCCGTGACGCGGCCGGTGCGGTCACGCACGAGCACCGCCGGCTCGTCGGTCGCAGCCACGCCCTCGGTGAACGCGATGCCGTCCGCATACTCGAGGCAGTACGCCAGCAGCCGCGTGAGCATGTACGCGTCGGTCTCGGACGGATGCCGCGCGAGTCGCAGGCTCAGCTCGTCGTAGACGCCGCGGTCGACGTCGGCGAGCTGCACATCGAACGTGTGGATCGTTGCGCCTGCCGCCATGGGTTCGAGCTTACGCGTCGAACACCACGGCGGCAGGCGCCCTCCGGTCGCAGTCGGACCGACCGGGGGGTGAGCGATCAGATGGTCGTTGTCCCCACATCGACCATCGCGACGATGAGCCCGAACTCCGTCGCGGCGCCTCGGGTGGCGAGCCGCATTCCTCCCGCTTCGGTCTCGGCTGAGCAGGTGCGAGACCTGAGACCACCTTCTCATCGACCTCGTGCGAAAGGGGGCGTCAGCCGGGTTCCCGCACGGCTCCGGACGGACCCGGCCTGTGATGAGTCGACGAGCAGTGCCGCACGGGCGTCCGTTCGACGATTCATGCCGAATCGTTCATACGTCTAATGGCGCTCGGCCCGCATCCTGCTTTCAGGATCCCTTCCCCGACAGCTGACGATAGATGGGCCATCGAGTAGCAATCTGACATGTGCTATGTTACAGGCGAGCCACGGCCCGTCCGTGGCCACGCCCGTCGAAGATGCGGGCATCCGACCGAGAATCAAGGACGACTCTATGGCCCGCAAGAAGCTGTCCCCCCTGGCTCCCCTTATCGTCGCCTCATCCTTCGCGCTCGTGCTCAGCGGCTGCTCGTCCGCCGGCGGCGGTGGCGGCGGCGACGCCGGCGAACCGCAGACCGGCGGCACCCTCAAGGTGCTCTCCAACGGCGACACCGATCGCATCGATCCGCAGCTGATCGCGTACGTGCCCTCGAACAGCATCACGCGCGTCATCTCCCGCTCGCTGCTCAGCTACGAGGCATCCAACGACGCCGAGACGCGCTCGAAGCTGGTCGGCGACCTCGCCACCGAGGTGCCCAAGCCGACCGATGACGGGCTGACCTACACCATCACCCTGCGCGACGGCGCCACCTGGGATGCGCCCGACGGCGCCCGCCCGATCGTCTCGGAAGACGTCGAGCGCGGCATCAAGCGCATCTGCAACCCGCACATCGGCGCCGCCTTGGGCAGCTACTTCATCACGCTCATCGACGGCATGGCGCAGTTCTGCGACGGCTTCGCCGATGTCGCTCCCGAGGCCGGCGCGATGAAGGAGTACATCGAGGCCAACGACATCACCGGAATCGAGACGCCCGACGACAAGACGGTCGTGTTCCGCCTCACCGAGCCCGCATCCGACTTCACGTCCATGCTCAGCCTGTCGACCGCCAACCCCGCCCCGGTCGAGGTGCTGGACTACCTGCCCGACTCGCCGGAGTACCGCAACAACTTCATCTCGTCGGGCCCGTACACGATCGACGAGCACAAGCCCGACGTGAAGCTCACCCTCACACGAAACAAGTCGTGGGACGCGAAGAGCGACCCGCTGCGCAAGGCGTACGTCGACAGCATCGAGATGACGATGGGCGTGGAGGTGGATGCCGCCATGCAGCAGCTCCAGGCGGGCTCCGCCGACATGCTGTTCGACATCCAGCCGGGACCTGCGAACATCCAGCAGCTCACCGCCGCCAATGACGAGAAGTTCTCGACCCTCGAGAACGGCGGGGTCGACCAGTTCATGTGGATCAACACCAAGACCGACAACAACGGCGGCGCGCTGCAGAAGCTCGAGGTTCGCCAGGCCCTGCAGTACGCGATCGACAAGAGCGCCGTCGTGCAGGTCATGGGCGGTACCGATATCGCCACGGTCACGAACGGCATCTTCGGACCCGGGATCAACGGGTACGAGGAGTACTCGCCGTACGGCGACGGGAGCGGCAAGGCCGACCCCGAGAAGGCGAAGGAGCTGCTCGCGAAGGCCGGCGTGCAGAATCTCACCCTGAAGTTCCCCTACCGCAACCTCGGCTCGCAGCCCGACATCGCCCAGACCGTGCAGGCGAGCCTCGAGAAGGCAGGCATCACCGTCGAGCTCTTCCCGGTCCCGCCCACCGACTACTACGCCAACTTCATGACCAACCGCGAGAACGCGTCCGGCGGCGAGTGGGACATCGCGCTGGTCGGCTGGTCGCCGGACTGGGTCGGCGGCGCCGCGCGCAGCGTGTACCAGCCGCAGTTCACCTTCGACGGGACGCCGCAGGCGTACAACTACGTCGACTACAACAACGACGAGGCGAACGCCCTGGCCGACCAGGCTCTGGCGGCCAGCACGCCCGAAGAGGCCGCCAAGCTGTGGCACCAGGTCGACCAGACGGTCATGAAGGACTCGCCCATCGTCAGCATCGCGGCGAAGAAGAAGGCCAACTACCACTCGGCGCGTGTGCAGAACTTCTCGATCTACGCTCTCGCGCAGAACGGCGACTGGGCCAACGTCTGGCTGACGAAGTAGCCGCTGCTCGACCTGCTGCTGCGGCGCGACCCGCTCGCGCCGCAGCAGCCCCACTCGGAAGAGAAGAGAACGAATGCCCATTCTCGAGGTGTCCCATCTGAAGGTCGACATCCCCACCGAGGGCGGCGACGTGCACGCTGTGAAGGACGTCTCGTTCGACGTCGCCGAGGGCGAGTTCTTCGGCATCGTCGGCGAATCCGGCTCGGGCAAATCGGTGCTCGTGCAGTCGGTGATGGGTCTCATCCCGCAGGCACGCACCTCCGGCGCGGTGCGCTTCCAGGGCGAGGACCTGCTGACACTCGATCCCGAGCGGCTGCGCCGCAAGCGCGGACGCGAGATCAGCATGATCTTCCAGGACCCGCTGTCCAGCCTGCATCCGCAGTACACCGTCGGATGGCAGATCGTCGAGCAGATCCGCGCACACGAGAACGTCTCCCGCCAAGCGGCGAAGGCGCGGGCGATCCAGCTGCTCGACAAGGTGCACATCAGCGATGCGGCGTCGCGGTTCGACGCATACCCGCACCAGTTCTCCGGCGGCATGCGTCAGCGCGTGATGATCGCCATGAGCCTCTCGCTCGACCCGGCGCTGATCATCGCGGATGAGCCGACCACCGCGCTCGACTCCACCGTGCAGGCGCAGATCCTGCAGCTCCTCGGTGAGATGAAGCAGGACTTCGGGGCGACGGTGCTGATGATCAGCCACGACCTCAGCGTGATGGCGAGTGTCGCCGACCGCGTCATGGTCATGTACCGCGGCGAGCAGGTCGAGGTCGGCACGAGTGATGAGGTGCTGCGCCGCCCACGAGAGCCGTACACGCGCGACCTGATCGCGTCGTCGGCCTTCACGCAGAGCGAGCGTCGGGCTCCGCTCGGTCAGCTCGCCGAGGCCGCCCCGGGCGATGCCGCCCCCGCCGCGGCCGGTCCGGTCACGGCTGCACCGATCGCCGAGGCGTCGGATGTCAGCGTCTCGTTCTCGGCGCGGCGCGGCGTCGAGCGCAAGGTTCTCGACGGCATCAGCCTCGAGGTGCGCCGAGGCGAGACGCTGGGCCTGGTGGGCGAGAGCGGATGCGGCAAGACCACGCTCGCCCGCACGCTCGCCGGCCTCGTACCGCCGTCGGAGGGCACCGTGCGCTTCGACGGCACCGACCTGCGCACCCTCAACGGTGCGCAGTGGCGGCGGATGCGCCAGCGCGTACAGGTGGTCTTCCAGGACCCCTTCTCATCGCTCAACCCCAAGCGCCGCGTCGGATCGATCATCGGCGACCCGCTGCGCATCCACGGCGTGGGCACCCCACGCGAACGCGAACGCCGCGTCCTCGAGCTGCTCGAGCAGGTCGGCCTCGACCCCGACCACTACAACCGCTTCCCTGCGCAGTTCTCGGGCGGGCAGCGTCAGCGGATCGGGATCGCGCGCGCCATCGCGCTCAACCCCGATCTGATCATCCTCGACGAGCCTGTCTCGGCGCTCGATGTCACGGTGCAGGCCCAGGTGCTGCAGCTGCTCGACGACCTGCAGCGCGAGCTCGGGCTGACCTATCTGTTCATCTCGCACGACCTCGCCGTCGTCCGTCACATGTGCGACCGCATCGCCGTGATGGAGCACGGGCGCATCATCGAGCTCGGCGAGGCCGAGACCATCTACGACGCGCCGCAGCAGCCGTTCACGAAGAAGCTGCTGGCCGCTGCGTTCCTCGGCGCGCTCAGCGACGCCGGTGACCCCACCCCGTCGGAGGCGCACGCATGAGCCCGTTCTCGAAAGAGACCCTGACACTGCTCATCCCGGCGAAGGGCGCCGCCGACGCGGCATCCGGGGTGAAGAGCTCGTGGCAGCTCACCCTCCGCCGGCTGCGGCGGGACCCGGCCAGCGTGGGCTCTGCCGTCGTCATCGTGTTCATCGTCGTCTTCGCCCTCGGCGCGCCCCTGATCGCGCAGTGGACCGGGCACGGTCCCACCGAGCAGTTCCGCGAGACCGGGCTGTCGCCCGCCGGCATGCCTGTGCCACCGAACGGCGAGTTCCTGCTCGGCACCGACCAGCTCGGCCGCGACCTGCTGGTGCGGCTCGCCTACGGTGCCCAGGTGTCGCTGCTGGTCGGCGTGGTCGCGTCGCTGGCGGCCTCGGCGATCGGCATCCTGATCGGGATGACCGCCGGCTTCTTCGGCGGGGTGGTCGACACGGTGCTCAGCCGCGTCATCGATCTGGTGATGAGCGTGCCGTTCCTGCTCGTGGCGATCGCCACGGTGTCGGTGCTCGGGCCCAGCCTGCAGCTGTCGATCTCGGTGATCGTGTTCTTCAGCTGGGCGGGCCTGGCCCGCGTCATCCGCGGGCAGGTGCTCGCCCTGCGTGAGCGGGAGTTCATCGAGACGGCCCGCTCGCTCGGTCAGTCCCCCATCGCCACGATGTTCCGCGATGTGCTGCCGAACCTGGTCGTGCCGATCGTGGTGTACACGACGTTGATGATCCCCGCCGCCATCGTGTTCGAGGCCACGCTGTCGTTCCTGGGCCTCGGCACCGTGCCGCCCACCCCCAGCTGGGGCAACATGCTCGCCGACGCCTCCAACGGATCGATGTACATCGTCGCTCCGTGGATGGTGCTCGTGCCCGGCCTTGCCCTGCTGGCGCTGACCATCACGTTCAACCTCGTCGGCGACGGTCTTCGCGACGCGCTCGATCCGTCCTCTGCGAAGGGAGCGCGGGCATGATCCGCTTCCTGCTGTCGCGCATCGGGTTCGGCCTGCTGGTGCTGTTCCTGCTCAGCGTGTTCATCTTCGTGCTGTTCTACGTGACGCCCTCCGACCCGGCGCGGATCATCGCCGGCGACAAGGCGACCGAGGCGCTCATGGCGCAGATTCGGGCGAACCTCGGCCTCGACAAGCCGATCTGGGAGCAGTACCTGATCTTCATCGGCAACCTGCTGCAGGGTGACCTCGGCTTCTCGTACCGCTCGAGCCTGCCTGTCGCCGATCTCGTACTGGCCCGGATCCCCGCGACCATGTCGCTGGTCTTCGGCGCGGTGGTCCTGTGGCTCGCGATCGGAATCCCGATCGGCATCGCCTCGGCCAAGCGTCCGGGCAGCGTCCGCGACCGCCTGGGTCAGGGGTTCGCGCTGGTCGGCATCAGCTTCCCCACCTTCGTGCTGGGCATGCTCGCCCTGTACCTGCTGTACTACCTGCCCACCCGCTTCGGGGTGAACCTGTTCCCGCCGTCGGGGTACGTGCCCTTCGCGACCGACCCTCTGCAGTGGGCGTGGCATCTGGCGCTGCCATGGCTGACCCTCGCGATGGTCACCGCGGCGGTGTACGCGCGGCTCACCCGCGGGCAGATGCTCGACGTGCTCGGCGAGGACTACGTGCGCACGGCACGAGCGAAGGGATTGACCGAGCGGCGTGTGATCTACGTGCACGCCTTCCGCAGCGCCATGCCGCCGCTGGTCACCCAGCTCGGCATCGACATCGGGCTGCTGCTGGGTGGTGTCATCGTGATCGAGCAGGTCTTCGGCCTGCAGGGCGTCGGGGCGCTCGCGGTGACCAGCGTCGCCATGCAGGATCGGCCGGTCGTGATCGCCATCGTGCTGCTCGGCGGACTGTTCGTCGTGCTCTCGAACCTCATCGTCGACCTCTTCTACGCGCTGCTCGACTCCCGGGTGCGCACCCGGGCGCAGTGAGCGCGGCACCGGTCACGGCGGGCGCGGCGCCACCGGACCCGGCAGCCCCGGGCAGACTGGATCGGTGCCTGCGAACCGCCGGCATCCCCATCGGAAGGCAAGGTGACCTGCGTGACCTCTGGCAGCGCGTACTTCGTCGGCAAGGACATCGTGGCCCGCGACGTGTGGACCACCGTGCCCCTGGACTGGAACGACCCCGACGGCGAGACCATCGAGATCTTCGCCCGTGAGTTCGTCGCCGCCGAGCGCCGCCACGACGACCTGCCGCTGCTGCTGCACCTGCAGGGCGGTCCCGGCGGCAAGGGCGTGCGACCGGTCGGTCGGGGCGACTGGGTCGCCGCCGCGCTGTCGCGCTTCCGGCTCATCGTGCCCGACCAGCGCGGCACCGGCCGGTCGACGCCGCTGTCGGGGTCGCGGTTCGCCGAGATGCCGGCTGAGGAGGCCGCGCGACGGCTGTCGCTGCACCGGGCGGACTCGATCGTGCGCGACTTCGAGGCGCTGCGCGCCGCACACTACGGCGGGCGCCGCTGGTGGACGATCGGGCAGAGCTACGGCGGCTTCCTCACACTGCACTACCTCTCCGCCTTCCCCGAGGCGATCGTCGCCTCCGCGATCGCGGGCGGGCTCCCCTCGCTCGATCCGGACCCCGCCGAGGTCTACCGGCGCACGTTCCCGCGCGTGGTGGAGAAGAACCGGCAGTTCCGTGAGCGCGCCCCGCACCTCGCCGAGCGCATCGCGCGGGTCGCGGACACCCTGCAGGCGCAGGACGTCCGCCTCGCCGACGGCGACCGCCTCACCGTGCGCCGCCTGCAGACCCTGGGCTTCGACTTCGGCATGGGCCCCGGGTTCGACCGGGTGCACTGGCTGCTCGATGAGGCCTTCAGCGACCCGGCCGAGACCGGGCTGAGCGACACCTTCCTCGCCTCGGTGGGCCCGGCCACCGCGTTCGCCGGCAACCCGCTGTTCATCGCCCTGCAGGAGAGCATCTACGGCGCAGGGCCGACGGGCTGGGCGGCGCAGCGCGAGCGGGAGCGGCACCCGGAGTTCGACGAGGATGCGCGGCCGGTGCTGTTCACCGGCGAGATGGTGTTCCCCTGGATGTTCGAGGAGGTCCGTGCGCTGCGCGGCTTCCGCGCGGGGGTCGAGCTGCTCGCCACACAGGAATGGCCGATCGAGCTGTACGACACCGCGCGGCTCGGCGCGAACGAAGTGCCGGTCGAGGCGGTGGTGTACTTCGACGACATGTACGTCGACGCCGGGCTCTCGCTCGACACCGCGGCCCGCGTGGGAGGGCTGCACGCGTGGGTCACCAACGAGCACGAGCACGACGGCATCGTCATGGACGGCGTCGCCGAGCGGCTGTTCACCGCACTCGAATGGCGCCTCGGCGGGCGCGGCGGCGAACGATCCTGACCCGGCGGGTGCGCCATCCGCACCTGTTCCCCGCCCGACGACCCTCTGGAGACAGCATGAGCAATCACCACCACCAGCCCACCGGCTACGGCGCCGAGGTGCACGTCGTCGACTGGGAGAGCGGCATCCCGAACGCCCGCTCCGACTCGCAGGATCCACGGATGCCGTCACTCGCGGCCGCCTCGGGTTTCACCGACTGGATGAGAACCGGTTGGGGTGATGCCGACCGCACGCCGCGGGTAGAGCCCGGCGCCGCGCAGGCGGCCGCCCGTCACCGCGAGCGCCTCTCGACCGCCCTTCCGGGTCGCACCCTCGTCGTCGCCGCGGGGCGCGCACACGCGCGACTGAACGACTTCTTCTTCGACTTCCGCGCACACAGCGACTTCCTCTGGCTGGTGGGCTTCGGTGTGGAGGACGGGGTGCTCGTGCTCACCCCCCGTGCCGGAGGACATGACGCGACGCTGTACATCATCCCGCCCGCGCGTCCCGGCGCCGCCGCCTTCCATGCCGACCCCACCCACGGCGAGCTCTGGGTCGGTCCGCTCGCCGGCACCGCTGAGCTGGCCGACGCCCTGGACGTGCGCGTACGCGAACTGGACGAGCTCGCTGTGCCCGACGACGCGCTCATCGCGGGCAGTGCGGTCGTGGGCGCCGTGCCCGGTCGGCAGCTGGGCGCCCGGGCACGCTCAGCCGAGCTCGCCCAGACGCTCTCCGCGCTGCGAATGCAGAAGGACGCGTGGGAGCTCGCCGAGCTGCGCGCGGCCGTGCAGCACACCGTCGAGGGATTCGCCCAGGTGCGCCGAGAGATCCCCCACGCCGTGCAGCACGGCGGCGAGCGCTGGCTGCAGGGGACCTTCGACCGGCACGCCCGCACGGTCGGCCAGGCACCCGGGTACGCGAGCATCGTCGGCTCGGGAGCGAATGCGCCCATCCTGCACTGGGTGCGCGCCGACAGCCCGGTCGATCCCGAAGCGCTGCTGCTGCTGGACATGGGAGTGGAGAACCGCAGTGGATACACCGCCGATGTGACGCGCACGCTCCCGGCGAGCGGACGCTTCACCACGGCGCAGCGCGAGGTGCACGACCTGGTCGAGCGCTCGCACCGCGCCGGCCTCGCCGCGGTGGCACCCGGTCGCGACTGGCGGGACTTCCACATCGCGTGCATGGAGGTGCTCGCACAGGGTCTCTCCGACTGGGGGCTGCTGCCGGTCTCGGTCGACGAAGCGCTCGCGGCGGATGGTCAGCACCACCGCCGCTACATCGTGTGCGGCGTCGGACACCACCTCGGACTCGACGTGCACGACTGCGGGGCGTCATCGTACGCGCAGTACTTCGAGGCGAGCATGCAGCCGAGCATGGCGCTCACGGTCGAGCCGGGTCTGTACTTCCACGCGTGGGATGAGACCGTGCCGCCGGAGCTGCGGGGTATCGGCGTGCGCATCGAGGACGACGTCGTCGTGACCGACAGCGGGATCGAGGTGCTCAGCGACGCGCTGCCGATCGATTCCGCAGGGTTGGAGCACTGGATGGCCTCCGTACTGTAATATGTTACATATGACCAACGGCTTCAGCGCCGCGAAAGCTGGAAAGGAACAAAGATGTCTCAGAAGGCTCCCTGGCATGGCGTGATCGTCGCATCCGCCCTGCCGTTCAAGGACGACCTCTCGGTCGACTACGACCGTTTCGCCGATCACGTGCGCTTCCTCGCCGAGAACGGTTGCGACGGGATTGCGCCGAACGGCTCGCTGGGTGAATACCAGAACCTCAGCGAGCAGGAGCGCGCGAAGGTGATCGAGGTCGCCGTTGACGCCGCCCCCGAGGGCTTCTCGGTGATGGCGGGCGTCGGCGCCTACGGTGCGCTGCAGTCGGCGCACTGGGCCGAGCAGGCCGCGAAGGCCGGCGCGGACTGCGTCATGCTGCTGCCTCCGAACACGTATCGGGCGAACCGTGAGCAGGTGAAGCACCACTACGCCACCGTCGCAGCGGTCGGCCTGCCCATCGTGGGCTACAACAACCCCATCGACACCAAGGTCGACCTCGTGCCCGACCTGATCGCCGAGATCCACGAGGCCGGCCACATGGTGGGCGTGAAGGAGTTCACCGGCGACCCCCGGCGCATCTACGAGATCAAGGAGCTCGCTCCCGACATCGACATCCTGATCGGCACCGACGACAGCGTTCTCGAGGTCGGCATCGCGGGAGCCGTCGGCTGGGTGGCCGGCTACCCCAACGCCATCCCGCAGGCCACCGTCGAGCTGTTCCGCCTGTCGACCTCGGGAGACGTGCGCGACCTCGAGCGCGCCAAGGTGATCTACCGCGACCTGCACAAGCTGCTGCGCTGGGACACCAAGACGGAGTTCGTCGAGTCCATCAAGCTCTCGATGGACGTGCTCGGCCTGTACGGCGGCCCCTGCCGCCCGCCGCGCCTGCCCCTTCCGAAGGACGTCGCCGACCGCATCGTCGCCGACACCGAAGAAGCCGCCGCCAAGGGCTACGGCAAGTGATCCACGCCGTGGATGCGCGGGCGGCGTGCTGTCGCCGCGCATCCACGGCATCCGATAGTTTCGTAGGCAGTGCCATGCCGCATGGCACTGCCTACGCTTCTTGATCGGTGGTCGTTCATGACACTCCCCTCCGTCGTCACCCCCCTGCAGCCGGTGATGAACCTGCGTGAGCGCGTGGAGGTGGCGCTCGAGGCGGCGATCCGCGCCGGAGAGATGGCCCCCGGCGAGCTCTTCTCGGCGCCCGCGCTCGCCGCCCGATTCAACGTCTCGGCCACGCCGGTGCGCGAAGCGATGCTGAACCTCGAGAAGCTCGGCTTCGTCGAGGCGGTGCGCAACAAGGGGTTCCGCGTCACCGAGGTGCGCGATGACGAGGTGGCGAACATCGTCGCGGTGCGGCGACTGCTTGAGCCGCCGGTGATGCGCGAGCTGGCGGGGAAGATCCCGGCGGATGTCATCGAGAAGCTGCGCGCGACGGCGGATGCCATCGTCGAGGGCGCCTCCAGCGGCGACCTCACCACGTACCTCGAAGCCGATCGCGCCTTCCACGAGGCGATCAACGTGCACAGCGGCAACCCGCGCCTGGCCACGCTCATCTCGCAGCTGCGCAAGGAGACCCGCCTACCTGGCCTGGCCGATCTGCTGGCCACGGAGGAGCTGTCACGCTCGGCCGCGGAGCACCACGAGCTGCTGGACCTGCTCGCGGCGGGTGAGGGTGAGCGCGCCGAGCGCCTCATGCACCAGCACATCGGCCACGTCATCGGCTGGTGGGCGGGACGGCCCGAAGCCGCCAGCTGACGCCTGCTCGCCCGCGTGGCGGATCATCCGTGCGAGGTACACGGATACCTCGCATGCACGACGCGGTGCGGATCCGCTGCGGCGAGGCTGGAAGCATGAACGCACGCACAGCCCTCGCCGCTTCCGTCCTGATTGCCGCAGCGGGGTTCTCCCTGACCGGATGCACGGCGTACGAGGAGCTCGTCCACCAGCAGTCCACGCACACCTTCGACGACCTCGCCGCGTTCCGTGCGGAGGCCGAGGTCGACGCGCCGTGGCTCCCCGCGGATGCCACCGACATCACCGTGCGCACCTCGACGTCGGAGAAGTCCGATGACGTGGTCATCCTGCTCACCGGTGAATCCCCTCTCGCCGGCGACTGCGCGGATGTTGAGCGACGCTCGGCACCGGTGTGGACTCTCGACGACGCACCGGACCCTTACGCGGCGAAAACGGTCTTCGCCTGCGGCGACTGGAGCGTGATCCCCGCAGAGGACGGCTGGTTCGGCTGGACGCCGAACTCCGACGCGGAGCGCGCGGACGCGCGGGGGAAGTGACCGGTCGGCGAAACGCGCACCGTCTGGTCGCACGCCGCTGTCGGATACGGGAAAACCCCCGATTTCTCGGGGGTTTTCATGGCGGTGACGGTGGGATTTGAACCCACGGTAGGGGGTTACCCTACACAACTTTTCGAGAGTTGCACCTTCGGCCGCTCGGACACGTCACCGTCGTCCAGCTTACGACATCCGTCCGCCCGTTCGCGAATCGAGACCGACCCGCGCACCGAACAGCGATAGCGCGTGACATATTACTGTTTTGATCCTAGATTGGGAGCATGCCCGACGTCATCGCGGATCTCGCCCTGGTCAACGCGCAGCTGCTCTCGGAGCGGGTGAGCATGTCCGCCGCCATCGCCGCCGTGCAGAGCACGCTGCGAGACGGTTTCGACCCCGAGCACGACCTCGCGCGGCAGATCCTCGACGTCCCCAACGGGCAGCTGCTGCTCATGCCCGCCGCCGCGGGCGGCGCCGTGGGGCAGAAGTTCGCCACAGTCGCGCCCGGCAATCCCGAGCGGGGTCTCGAGCGCATCCAGGGCGTGTACATCCTCGTCGACGGCCAGACCCTCGCGCCCACTGCCATCCTCGACGGCACCGCGCTGACGAGCCTGCGCACCCCCGCGGTCTCCGCCGCCTGCGCGGACGTGCTCGCCGGCGCGACCGCCGGCGACCTCGTCGTCATCGGCACCGGGCCGCAGTCGATCCGTCACGTCGAGGCGTTCGCGGCGATCCGCCCGCTGCGCTCGGTGCGCATCATCGGGCGGGATGCCGGACGCGCGGCATCCGCCGTCGAGGCCTCCCGCTCCTACGCGCCCGACGCCGACATGCGCGCAGGCACCTTCGACGACATCGCGGCCGCCGACCTCATCGTGTGCGCGACCACGGCATCCGCTCCCCTGTTCCCCTCTGAGGCGGTGCGCGACGACGCGACGATCGTCGCGATCGGCTCGCACGAGCCCGACCGCACCGAACTCGACCCCGCGCTCGTCGGCCGATCGCAGGTCGTCGTGGAGAGCCGCCGGGTCGCGGCATCCGAAGCCGGTGACGTGATCGTCGCCGTAGAGGCGGGGATGCTGCGCCTCGAGGACGTCGTGACCATGCACGAACTGTTCACCGGCGCGACTCCCGCCGCGACCGACCGCCCGCGGATCGTCAAGACCTGCGGCATGGGCTGGCAGGACCTCGCCGTCGCCCGGCTGGCCGTCTGAGCGCCGGACCACGGAACCACCCGAGCATCGAAGGAGAACGCATGCAGTGGAGCACCGAGGACTGGCACACCGCCGGGGAGCCGTTCCGCATCGTCGAGGGCGCACCCACGCACGGCGACACGGTCGCCGAGCGCCGCATCGAGGCGATCAGCGGTGAAGCGGATGCCATCCGGCGGTTCCTCTGCCTCGAGCCGCGCGGCCACGACGACATGTACGGCGGGTTCATCACCCCGCCCGACGACGCGGGCGCCGACTTCGGGGTGCTGTTCTGGCACAAGGACGGCTTCTCGACGGCGTGCGGGCACGGCACGATCGCCCTCGGCGCCTGGGCGGTGCGCACCGGCCGAGTCCCGTCCGACCCCGACGGCGAGACGGCGGTGACGATCGACGTTCCGAGCGGACGCGTGCAGGCGCTGGTGCGCCAGAGCGCAGGGCGCATCGACGAGATCGTCTTCCGCAACGTCGAATCCCGGGTGCTCGCCCGCGGCATCCCGCTGCGCACGTCGCACGGCGACGTCGAGGTCGACCTCGTCTTCGGCGGCGCGGTCTACGCGACGCTGCCCGCCTCGGTCGTCGCGCTCGAGGTCACCCCGCAGCACACCACCGATCTCATCGCGATCGGCCGCGAGATCAAGTGGGCGCTCAACGGGCATCCGGCCGCGCAGCTCGAGGACGACCGTCTTTCGGGGGTCTACGGCACCATCCTGTTCGACGATCTCGGGCGCACCGACGCGGGTCCCCACCAGCGCAACGTGACCGTGTTCGCCGACGGTGAGGTCGACCGCAGCCCGTGCGGCTCGGGCACTGCGGCGCGAGTGGCGCTGCTCGCGGCGAGCGGAGCGCTGGCCGATGACGAGACGCTCACCCACGACTCGATCATCGGCACCCGCTTCCTCGCGCGCGTCGCCGAGCGCACGACAGAGGGGGTCATCCCCGAAGTCCGCGGCATGGCGCACCGGGTCGGCACCTGCACGTTCGAACTCGACGAGAACGACCCCGTCGCCGACGGCTTCAGCCTGCGCTGACCGAGAGAACCGAGGAGACATGAGCATGTCCGCACCCGCAGCACCCCTGACGATCTCCGGCGCCCAGGTCTGGGACGGCGAGCGCTTCGAGCGCCGCGACCTGCACATCGCCGAGGGCAGGGTGTGCGAGCACCCGCATCCCCGCGCCCAGACGCTCGACGCGGCTGACCTCTGGGTCGTCCCCGGACTCATCGATGCGCACTTCCACGCCTACGCCACGAGCATGGACGGCTTCGAGAACGAGCGGGGCCCGCTCAGCTATGCCGCACTCAACGGCGCGCGCCGGCTCGCGCGGGCGCTGCAGCGGGGCTTCACCACGGTGCGCGACGTCGCGGGCGGCGACATCGGGCTCGCTCAGGCGATCGATGCCGGACTGTTCCCGTCTCCGCGGTACCACTTCACCGGCCCCGCCCTCAGTCAGACCGGCGGGCACGGCGATCCGCGCGCCGCGCACGTGGACGTGTGCTTCTCGCACGGGCACATGTGCGAGGTCGTCGACGGCGTCGACGACCTGCGCGTCGCCGTACGCGAGCGGCTGCGCACCGGCGCGCACGCGATCAAGGTGATGGCCTCTGGCGGGGTGTTCTCGCTGACCGACCCGATCCGGATCCCGCAGTACTCACCCGAAGAGCTGCGCGCCGTTGTCGAGGAGGCGACCCGCCGCGGCAGCTACGTCGCCGCACACGCCTACTCGTCCGAGGCCGTGCAGCACGCCGTGCGCGCCGGCATCCGATCGATCGAGCACGGCAACCTCATCGATGAGGCGACGGCCGAGATGATGGCAGAGGCGGGTGCTTTCCTCGTGCCCACCCTGGCCGCGTACGACGCGATGGACCGCCGCGGCGCCGAGATCGGGCTGAACGCCGTCTCCCTCGCGAAGAACGCCGAGGTGCTGACGAAGGGGCAGGATGCCGTGCGGCTCGCCCACGCCGCCGGCGTGCGGGTCGGCTTCGGCAGCGACCTGATGGGTGACCTCGAAGACGACCAGCTCGCCGGGGTGCGTCTGCAGGTCGAGGCCAGCGGTGCCGCCAGGACACTGCAGTCGATGACCGTCGTAAACGCCGAGCTGATCGGGGATACCGCGCTGGGACACCTGCGACCGGGCGCGTACGGGGACGCCGTGCTGCTGGCATCCGACCCGCTCGCCGACCCCTCGACGCTGTGGCGCGAGGACGCACGCCTCGGCGTCATCCGCTCCGGCGCCCGCATCTGACCACGCAGCCGACGACAGCCACGGTTCAGCGACACCCACGGTTCAGCGACACCCCCATCCAAGGCCGAGACCCCCACGTGCGCCTGCGCACACGTGGGGGTCTCGGCGTAACGCGGGTCTCAGCTGAGAGGCGAGACCAGCCGGTCGGGTCAGCGGGCGAATGAGCCCCACTCGTGCGAGCGACCGGCCTCGCTGCGCTGCTGCGGCACATTCCACGGGTTGTCGTCGCGCAGCGGTGCGGGCAGCAGCTCCTGCGGGGCGCCCTGGTAGGCCACGCCGCGCAGGAAGCGGGTGATCGCGGCGGTGCCGACGCTGGTGGCATCGGTCGTGGTCGCCGGGTACGGGCCGCCGTGCTGCATGGCGGGCGTCACCGAGACGCCGGTAGGCCACCCGCCGAACAGCACGCGTCCGCTCGTCTGTGCGAGTGCGTCGACCAGCGGGGCGAGCGAGCCGTCGGAGAGCTCGTCGGCGCGTGCGTGCAGGGTCGAGGTGAGGTTGCCGGGGAACAGCTCGACGTGCAGCTGCGGTAGCGCATCCCTGTCGCTGTACTGCACGATCACCGACAGCGGTCCGAAGGACTCTTCGAGCAGAGCCTCGCGGTTCGCCATCAGGGTGTCGACGCCGACGGTCACCACGGTCGGGGTGGCGTAGGTCTGCCCGGCGTCATCCGTGCGCACCTCCCCCTTCGAGAGCACGGTCACCCCGTCGGCGCCCAGCACGTCGTCACGACGCTGCGAGAACGCGCGCCCGATGCCCGGGTTCAGCAGCCGGTGCTCGTCGACGGCGCCGGCGGCATCCGTCACCGCACCCAGATCCGACCCCTCCGGCACGAACAGGAACCCGGGCTTGGTGCACAGCTGCCCCGCCGAGCCCGACACCGAGGTGACGAACGCCTCGAGCAGTGCGGAATCGGCGTAGGTCGCATAGACCGGGTTCACGCTGCCCAGCTCGCCGAAGAACGGGATCGGCACGGGCCGGGATGCGGCGATGTCGGCCAGCATGCGGCCGACGTGCGTCGACCCGGTGAACGCCCCGGCGCGGATGCGCTCGTCCTTCAGCAGCGCGACGCCGTTCTCCTGCCCGCTGATCAGCTGGAAGCTCCCCTCGGGCATCCCCGCGCCCTCGAGGGCCGCGGCGACGATCTCGGCGGTGCGCCGCGACAGCTCCGGATGCCCGGAATGCGCCTTCACCACCACGGGGCATCCCGCCGCGAGTCCGGCGGCCGAGTCGCCGCCCGCGACCGAGAACGCGAACGGGAAGTTCGATGCGGCGAAGTTCAGCACCGGGCCGACCGGCTCCAGCATCCGGCGCAGGTCCGGTCGCGGACCGATGACGTAGTCGGGGTCGGCTGCGTCGATGCGCACATCGAGGTAGCCGCCGTCGACGATGGTGTCGGCGAACAGGCGCAGCTGCCAGGCCGTGCGTCGCAGCTCGCCGGCCAGCCGCGTCTCGGTGAGGCCGGTCTCGCGCATCGCGATCTCGATGAGCTCGGGCGCTGCGCTCTCCAGCGCTTCGGCGACCGCGACCAGGGCCGCGCCGCGCTCGCGGGGGCTGGTGCGGGCGAACGGGCGGGCGGCGACGGCCGCGGCTGCGGCGACGGCGTCGATGGGCTTCTCTGTCACTGTTCTCTCCTCGTCTCGATGTCTGTCTGCGGTGTCCGCGCTGCGGTCAGAACACGAACCCCTCGGGGAACGGGTCGTCCGGGTCGAGCAGATACTGCCCGAGTCCGGTCACCCAAGCGCGTCCGGTGATGGTGGGCACCACCGCGGGGCGGTCTCCCACGCGCGTCTCGGCCACCAGCGTGCCGGTGAACTCGGTGCCGATGAACGACTCGTTCACGAACGGCACGTTCAGGTCGAGCTCGCCCCTCGCGTGCAGCTCGGCCATGCGGGCGCTGGTGCCGGTGCCACAGGGCGAGCGGTCGAACCAGCCCGGGTGGATCGCCATCGCATGACGGGATCGCACGGCATCCGAACCGGGGGCGATGAACTCGACGTGGTGCACGTGGTCGGCGCCGCGCAGCACCGGATGCACGGGCGGGGCCTGGGTGTTGATGGCATCCATGATCGCGAGTCCGGCGGCGAGGATGTCGTCCTGCCGGGCGCGGTCGAAAGGTAGCCCCACCTGTTCGAGGTCGACGAGCGCGTAGTAGTTGCCGCCGAACGCGACCGAGTAGCTGATCTCGCCGATGCCCGGCACGTCGATGCGCTCGTCGAGGCGGTCTACGAAGCTCGGCACGTTCTCGATGGTGACGTCGAGGGCCCGGCCGTCCTCCACGCGCACCCGCGCGATGACCAGGCCCGCGGGGACGTCGAGGCGGATCTCGGTGACCGGCTCGGTGACCTCGACCATGCCCGTCTCGACGAGCACCGTCGCCGCCCCGATGGTGCCGTGCCCGCACATCGGCAGGAACCCGGATGCCTCGATGAACACGATGCCCCAGTCGGCGTCGTCCCGCGCCGGCGGCTGCAGCAGCACACCGGACATGGCGGCGTGACCGCGCGGCTCGTTCATGAGGAAGCCGCGCAGCCCGTCGAGATGCTCCATCGCGTACAGGCGGCGATCGTTCATGGTCGCGCCGGGGATGCGTCCCACCCCACCGGTGACGACGCGCGTGGGCATCCCCTCGGTGTGCGAGTCCACGGCCTGGATCGTTCGACGCGCGCGCATCAGATACCTCCTGTGATTGTGGTCTTCGTGTCGGCGAGCGCGGCGAGCTCTCCGATGCGCACCGACGAGAGCACGGGACGGCGATCGAGACTGAAGCCCGTCCCCAGCACGTCCTCCACACTGCGGCCGCAGGTGCGGCCCTGGCAGGCGCCCAGCCCCGCACGCGTGGACAGCCGCATGGCGCGCGACGACGCGGCCGAGTACTCGTCGATGCGCGCCTTGGGCACGCTCTCGCAGCGACAGATGATGGTGTCCTCCTCGAGCCAGCTCGTCCATCCGCGCCCGATGCGGTGCACGTCCAGCCGAGCGGCGAACGCCCGCATCCGTCGCCTGGCGGCCAGCGGTGCCCGCCGGCGGGCATCCGCGTCGGGCACCCCGGCGGCGGCGAGTCCGGCGATCTCGCCCTCGGCGAGCGCGGCATCCGCACCGCCGATCCCGGTGATCTCGCCCGCCGCGTAGACGCCGGCGACGGTCGTGCCCTGATCATCACCGACGCGCACGAATCGGTCGGAGCCGATCTCACAGCCGAACTGGATCGCCGCCTCGAGCCGCGGGGTGAATCCGTGTCCGAGGGCGACCGAGTCGCACTCGACGGTCCGCTCGGTCCCCGCGATCGGATGCCAGTCCGCGTCGATCCGCTGCACGGTGACAGCCTCCACCGCGGCACCCCCATGGATGCGGGTGACCGCGCTGCCGAAGCGGTACGGGGTGCGGTGCCGCGCCAGCGAGAGCAGGTACGAGCCGAGTTCTCCGGCCTTGCCGACGGCGGCGGTGAGCTCCCACGCGCGGGCGCCCCAGCCGCGCAGCATCCGGCCGGTCGAGGTCGCCTCGACGACCTCGGCGACCTGCCCGCCCATCAGTGCCACGCTCTGCGCGACCGGCAGCAGGAACGGACCGGCGCCGGCGACCACGGTGCGCACGCCGGGTGCGAGCCCGTCGCGCTTGGCCAGCGCCTGTGCGGCGCCGGCGGAGGTGACGCCGGGAAGCGTCCACCCCGGCACGGGCAGGACGCGATCGTGCGCGCCGGTGGCGACGATGACCGCATCAGCCTCGATGGTCTCCGCGCGTCGGTCCGCCGCGTCGGCGGGGCCGATCAGCACGTGCGCGCGCAGCGGCGGGCCCGCCTCGACGCGCCACACGCTCGCCGACGACACCACGCGCACCCCGCGGAGCCGGTCGCGCAGATCGGCGAAGCGGCGGCGCTGATGCTGCAGACGCTCGTCGGTGAGCACAGGATGGTGGCGCCAGAACTGCCCGCCGACGCGCTCGCCCTCGTCGACGAGCACCACCTCGGCACCGGCGTCTGCTGCGGCTGCGGCAGCGGCGAGGCCGGCGGGGCCGGCGCCGATGACCATCACCCGGCGCGCCGTATCGCTCATGCGCGGGTCTCCTTCTCGATCACGTCGCCGTCGCAGGCGGTGCGCTGGCATGCGCGCACGCCCTCGACGCCGTTGACGGTGAGCACGCAGTCCTGGCAGACCCCGATGCCGCAGAAGATGCCGCGTTCGCCGCCCTCGGCGGTGCGCCAGGTGCGGTGCCCGTGGGCGAGCAGCACGCCGGCGATGCTCTGGCCGTCGCGTCCTTCGAGCGACTCCCCGTCGAATCGGATCTGTACGGTCATGCCGCGGCTCCCTGCAGGGTGGCGCGCGAGGGCAGGAAGGGCGTCGGGTCCAAGGGCGCCGGGACGCCGAGCACGGCGTGCGCGATGAGCGCCCCGGTCGTGGGCGCCAGGCCGATGCCGGCGCCCTCGTGACCGGCCGCGTGGAACAGTCCCTGCACGCGTGCGTCGGCACCGATTGCGGGCAGGTGGTCGGGTGCGTACGGGCGGAAGCCGAAGTAGGTGCGCAGCAGCATGGTGTCGCGCAGGAAGGGGAACAGCCGGCTCGCCTTCGCGGCGATCTCGGCGAGCGGCGCGAGCAGGCCGTCCTCCGAGAATCCGACGCGCTCGCGGCTCGAGCCGATCAGCACGGTGCCGGCGGGGGTCGACTCGACCACCGTCGAGGTCTGCAGCGCGGCATCCGCCGATCCGACCGCGCCCACGTAGTCGGCGTCGTACACCTTGTGGAAGATGCGCTGCGGCATCGCCGTCGTCACCAGGATCGTGCCGCGGCGCGGCCGGATGTCGAGGGCGGCGCCGAACAGCGTGGCGATCTCACCGGCCCACGGACCCGCGCAGTTCACCACGGCATCCGCATCGATGCGGCCGGTCGAGGTGCGCACACCCCGCACCCGCCCGGCCTCGACGACGGCCCCGGTGACCTCGGTGATCTGCAGTTGCGCCCCGAGGTGACGGGCGCGGGCGAGCATCGCCTGGGTGGCCAGGCTCGGCTGCACCTGGGCGTCGTCGGGGTAGTGCACGCCGACGGCGATCTCGGGGGCGAGGTGCGGCTCGGCGGCGCGCAGCGCCGGTGTGTCGAGCACCTCGGCGCGGATGCCCATCTCGCGCTGCGCCGCAGCGAAGGCCTTCAGCGCCTGGGCGCCCTCGGCGAAGGCGACGACGATCCCGCCCTTCGCCTCGAACTCGGTGGCCGGCTGTCCGGGCACGCGCTCCGCGTCGAGACGGGCCGCGAGCTCGCGCCACGCGCGGTTCGCCTCGACGGCCATGACCGCTTCGGCTCCCGGCTGCTTGTCGGAGACGAGGATGTTGCCCTCGCAGCGACTCGAAGTCTCACCGGCCACCCCGGTGCGGTCGAGCACCGTCACCTCGGCGCCGGCTTCGGTCAGGCTCAGCGCGCAGGCGGCGCCAACCGCGCCGGCTCCGATCACGATGATCCGCATCGATCACACCTCCTCGACCAGCTTAGTGCAATGTCACATGCTCACAATGCTTATCAGCCCCCGAGATAGGCGTCGATCACCCGGGCGTCCGCCGCAAGTTCCGCGGCCGGACCCGACAGGGTGGTCTGCCCGCTCTCGACGACGTACGCGCGGTCGGCGATCTTCAGCGCCGCGCGGGCGTTCTGCTCGACCAGCAGCACCGTGGTGCCCTGGGCGTTCACCGCCTGGATCGTCTCCATGACCTGCTTGACCACCAGCGGGGCGAGTCCCATCGACGGCTCGTCGAGCAGCAGCAGCTTGGGTCCGCCGATGATCGCGCGTCCGATCGCGACCATCTGCTGCTCGCCGCCCGAGAGCGTGCCGCCCTGCTGGCGGCGCCGCTCGGCGAGGCGCGGCATCAGCGCGTACACCTGATCGACGCGCTGGGCGATGAGCTTCGCGTCGCGCACGGTGTATCCGCCCAGCAGCAGGTTCTCGTGCACGGTCATGGTCGAGAAGATGCGTCGACCCTCCGGCACGTGGATGAGCCCCGCCGCGACGATGTCCCAGGGCTTGGCTGTGGCGAGATCCATCTCACCCCAGCGCACGGCGCCCGACTTCGGGCGCACGAGCCCCGAGAGCATGTTCATCGTCGTCGACTTGCCGGCGCCGTTGTTGCCCAGCAGGCAGACGATCTCACCCTCCTGCACCTCGAAGCTCAGACCTCGCAGGGCGTGCACGCGACCGTAGTAGACGTCGGCCGCATCGACTGTCAGCGTGCTCACGACCGGCCCCCCTTGCGGGTGCGACCCGGTCGGGCAGGATCGAGCGATGACAGGTTCACGGTGCCGGTCTGCAGCTTGGTGTCGTCGAGTGCCTCGTCTTCGACGCCGAGGTACGCCTCGATGACCACCGGATCGTGCTTGATCTGCTCGGGCGTGCCCACCGCGATCTCCTTGCCGTAGTTGAGCACCACGATGCGCTCGGCGAGCTCCATGATCAGGCCCATGTCGTGCTCGATCAGCACGACGGCGACGCCGAGGTCGCGGATGCGGCGGATCAGCTGCATCAGCCCCTGCTTCTCGTTGAAGTTCAGTCCGGCGGCCGGTTCGTCCAGCAGCAGCAGCTTCGGCCCGGTGGCGAGGGCGCGAGCGATCTCGACGCGGCGCTGCTCGCCGTAGGGCAGCTGCGTGACGTAGAGGTTCTCGTCGCCGGTGAAGCCGACGAAGTCCAGCCATCCTCGGGCCTGCTCGGCGCACTCCGCCTCGGCACGCCGGTACCCGGGCGTGTGCAGCAGAGTCGCCCAGAACCCCTCGCGCAGGTTGGCGTGCATCGCCGTCTTGATGTTGTCGAGCACGCTGAGCTCGCGGAACAGGCGCAGGTTCTGGAACGTGCGCGCCATGCCCCACTTCGTCACCCGCGACGGCAGCACCCGGTAGAAGCCGAAGCTCTGCAGCAGGTCGACCAGACGCAGGGTGCGGAAGATCCCGGGCGCTTCGCGCACGATGTCGTTGCCGTCGAAGACCACCGACCCCGACGTCGGCAGGTAGAACGCCGAGATGCAGTTGAACGCACTGGTCTTGCCGGCGCCGTTGGGCCCGATCACCGCGAGGATCTCCCCCGCCTCGACCGAGAAGCTCAGCCCGTCGACGGCCTTCACGCCGCCGAACTGCAGGCGCAGGTCCTTGACCTCCAGCAGCGCACTCATCGGCTCTCCTCGCCTTCCACGGTCTCGAGGTCCTCGTTGGCGGCCGGCGGCGGCACCGCCATGAACCCTGCCGTCGCCGGCGGCACCGGCCTGCGCTTCTTCAACCAGGGCAGCACTGCGGTCGCCGGCCACAGCCCGGAGGGGCGGAACAGCATGACCACCACCAGCAGCACACCGAAGATGAGGAAGCGCCATTCCGCGAAGTCGCGCAGCAGCTCGGGGGCGAGCGAGACGAACAGCGCGCCGATGATCACACCGGGCGTCGATCCCATGCCGCCGAGCACGACGGCCATGAGGATGAGCGCCGAGTACAGGAACATGAAGCTGTTCGGGCTGATCGCCGACAGGTGCGTCGCCATGAGCTGCCCGGCGACGCCGGCCCAGACCGCGCCGATGATGTACGCCATGATCTTCGCGATGTAGGTGTTGATGCCCATCGCCTCAGCGGCATCCTCATCGTCGCGCACGGCCTTCCACGCCCTGCCCAGTCGCCCGCGGGCGAGGCGCCCGGCGCCGATCACGCCCACGAGCACGACCACGGCCGCGACGAAGTAGTAGAACACCACGCGCTGCGGGAACTCCAGCCCGAACAGGGTGAAGCCGTCGGCGAAGCTCCAGTCGCCGAAGCGCCAGGTGGGGATGCCGTGGATGCCGGAGGGCCCGCCGGTGATGTCGAGGTTGTTCGCCGTGATGCGGATGATCTCGCCGAAGCCGAGCGTGACGATGGCGAGGTAGTCGCTGCGCAGGCGCAGGGTGGGCGCGCCGATGATGATGCCGGCGATGATGCACGCCAGAACCGTGGCCGGCAGGGCCGCCCACATCGGCCAGCCGAGCACCGTCGTGAAGATGCCGGAGGTGTAGGCGCCGACGGCGAAGAAGGCGATGTAGCCCAGGTCGAGCAGTCCGGCATAGCCGACGACGACGTTGAGCCCCATGCACAGCATGATGTAGATCAGCGCGCTCGTCGCGATCGACATCGTGTACCGCGACGCGTCGAGGAACGGCAGCACGAGCAGCAGCACGATGCTGATCGCACCGAGCGCACGCAGGAAGCCGGTGTTGGACGAGAGGATGCCCGCCGGCGGGGCCGGGCGATCGAACAGCGGGGACGGCGCGCGCAGTGCGGCGCGGTCTCGGAATGCGGAGCGGGACATGTCACATCCTCTCGACGACGCGGGCGCCGAGCAGCCCGGTGGGTTTGAAGGTGAGGAACAGGATGAGGAAGGCGAACGAGAAGACGTCTCGCCATTCGCCGCCGAACCACGCCGAGCCGAACGACTCGAGCAGCCCGAGCAGCAGTCCGCCGAGCATGGCGCCGTAGAGATTGCCGATGCCGCCGATGACGGCCGCGGTGAACGCCTTGAGTCCGATGATGAATCCCATCAGGAAGTCGATCGAGCCGTAGTAGGCGCCGGCCATCACGCCGGCCGCTCCCGCGAGCGCCGAGCCGATGAAGAACACCGTGGCGATCACGCGGTTGACGTTGACGCCCATCAGCTGCGCGCCCTGCGGGTCGAGGGCGATGGCGCGCATGGCCCGCCCCTGGCGCGTGCGCTCGACGATGTGCGCGAGCACGAGCATCAGGGCGGCCGCGATCACGACGAGCACGATCTGCGCGGCGGTGATGCGCATGCCGGCGAAGTCGAAGCCCGACGACTCCAGCCGCACCGGGAAGGCCTCGGGGTTGGGGCCGAAGATCTGGCGCACGGCGTACTCGAGGGTGAACGAGACGCCGATGGCCGTGATCAGCACGGCCAGGCGCGGGCTCTTGCGCAGCGGACGGTAGGCGATGCGCTCGATGCCGACGCCGATGAGACCGGTGGTCACCATCGACAGCAGCATGATGACCAGCAGCAGCGGGATGGACGACTCGTTCGAGATCCCGAATGCCGACATGGTCGCGAAGCCGGCGAATGCGCCGAGCATGTAGATATCGCCGTGCGCGAAGTTCAGCAGCTTGATGATCCCGTAGACCATGCTGTAGCCGAGCGCGACGAGGGCGTAGAACGAGCCGACGATGAGGCCGTTCCAGATGAGTTGCATCACTGCGGATGTCCTTGCTCGTCAGGGGCGGAAGGAAGCGTCCCGGTCGGATGCCGGGTGGGAGCGGGTCGGTGCCGCCGAGCGGGGCGGCTCGCACCGCCCCGCTCTGCCGATCTCATCCCTGGAGGTCGTCCTCGAGCACGAAGCTGCCGCTCGCGGGATCGATGCCCACGATCACGAAGCCGCCGCCCGAGAGGGTGTGATCCTTGGTGAACGTCAACGGGCCCGCGAAGGTCTTGAAGTCCTTCAGCCCCTCGAGCGCCGCGACGACCTTGTCGAAGTCGGTGCTGTCGGCTTCGTCGATCGCCTCGGCGACCACGCGCACGGCATCGTACGACTGGGTGGAGTACGGGCCGGGCTTGCCGCCGGCGAGCTTCTCGTAGTCTGCGATCCACTTGTCGGCGCCCTGGATCATGTCGGGCGTCTGCGTGAACGTTCCCACGACCTTGTCGGTGTAGCCCTTGCCGGCGATCTCGGCGAACTTCGCGTCGACCGAGCCGTCGCCCACCAGGAACGCGCCCTCATAGCCGGCGTCGGTGGCCTGGCGGACGATCAGGCCGCCCTCCTGGTAGTACCCGGTCCAGTAGACGAGGTCGGGCTTCGCCGAGGCGAGCTGAGTGGCCACGGCCGAGTAGTCGTTCTCGCCCGGGGTGACGGTCGCCTCGAACGAGACGGTGAGGCCGGCATCCTTCGCCTGCTGCACGAACGAACTGGCGAGGTCGGTGGAGTACGCCGTTGCATCGTCGATCGCCGCGACGGTCTTCGCGCCGATCTTCTCGGCGTACGTCACCGCGGCCTTGGCCTGCTGGGTGCCGGTGCCGTTGATGAGGAATACGCCGGGCAGCTGCTGCTTGACGAGCTCGTTCGAGTTGGCTGCCGGGATGACCATGGGGATGCCGGCCTCGTCGAAGATCGGCAGCGTGGGAAGGGTGGCTCCCGAGCAGTAGCCGCCGACCGAGGCGACCACGCCGTTGGTGACGAGCTTGTTCGCGGCCGCGACCGAGGCAGTGGCGTCGCAGGCGTCGTCCTCCACCACCAGTTCGAGCTTCCGGTCGTCGATGCCGCCGTCGGCGTTGATCTCGTCGATCGCGAGCTGCGCGCCGTTCTTCATGTAATCCCCGAAAGCGGATTCGCTGCCCGAGAACGGCGCCAGCATCCCGAGCTTGATGGGCCCGTCGGAGTCACCGCCCCCGTCGTCGCCGGCGCCGAGGCCGCCCGAGCAGCCGGCGGTGATGATGATCGCGCCTAGGGCGGCGACGAGGGACAGCGTGCGTCGCAGACGCGGATTGCGGGTGTTCATGTGATGGTCCTCCTGGATGCCTCATTGCATGTGCCATCGGATAGTACGTGACACATTACTGCTGAGGTGGCCAGAAGGGAATCTCCGAGATCAATCTGTGACCGGCGACGCGTGGAACAGTCGATCAGCGCTCGTCGCGTCCGCTCCACACGCCTCCGACGTGACCGATATGCCGGCGCATGAGCGCCTCCGCTCCCTCGCCGTCGCCGGCGACCAGCAGATCGACCAGCTGCGCATGTTCGAGGGCGGTGGGCACGAGCGCGTCGGTCTCCACCAGATGCGCCAGCCCCACCAGGCGCGTCTGCTGACGAAGTTCTCGCACCACGTCGAGCAGTGTGCGGTTGCCCGCCTGCGCGAGGACTCGCAGGTGGAATGCGGTGTCCGCGGCCAGGAACTCCGCGAACAGCCCCGCTCGGCCCGCCTCGACGATGCGGTCGGCCAGCGCACGCAGCTCAGCGACCACGTCGTCGTCGAGTGTGCCTGCGATGCGACGCATGGGCGGCGCCTCGAGCAGCATCCGCACCTCGCACAGCTCGTTGAGCTCATCCTGAGAGACCTCGGTCACCGCGAATCCGCGGTTGCGGATGGGATTGAGGAAACCGCGGCGCGTGAGATTGAGCATCGCCTCGCGAACCGGAGTGGCGCTGACCCCGAAGTCAGTCGCCAGACGTGGCACGGTCAGCACATGTCCCGGCGGGATCTCCCCGGCGACGATGCGCGCCGACAGCTGGTTCTCGATCTGTTCGCGCAGGCTCTCGGTGGGAGCGAGGGGGGCGGCGAAGTCGCTCAGCGCATCCTGCAGCATCATGGCGACACACTACCCGCACCCGAATCGGCTGCGACGGCGCTTCTGCCCGGCCGTCCCCGAGTCGCCGGATGACCGTTCGCAATAGGATCGATCTGAGAGCGGATGCCGGAACGGAGACGCGCGATGGGATACCTCACCTCCCCTGCCCTGAGCGAGACCGGCTACGTCGTGCTCGACCGCCACGATCAGTCGGCCGATCCCGTCGAGTGGCGCGACCTCGAGTACGTCGGGTGGCGCTCGTCGGGCATCACCCGCTTCGCGCCGCTCGCGAGCCACGCCGGCGATGTCGAGTGCAACGGCTTCTGGAACCACACTCCCCCGCGCACCGACAAGGACGGCGTGTGGATCCCCTCCCAGGTCGCGAAGGCGCCGACGCTGCAGGCGCGGGCGCTCGAGCCCGGCGCCAACGTGGGTCGCTGCCGCGTCATCGAGCTGCAGCCGAACACGTATGCCGATGCCATCTACAACCTGCACCAGGATGACAACAACCGGCTCAACACCGAGGGCACCGGGTGGGTCGTGCGTGCGTGGCTCAACCTCACCGACGATCCCGATTCGCTGCTGATCCTGCGCTCGGACCGTTTCGACCCCTCGACCGAGATCCGCCTCCCGCTGCACGCCGGCTCCCGCATCGTCGTCGACACGCAGCGCTTCTGGCACGCCGTGTGGCATCAGGGCCCCGAGCCACGCTACTCGCTGATCTGCTCGTGGACGTCGGGTCCCGAGCTCGACGCGTACCTGACCGCGGGCAACGCTGACCCGCATCCGGCATCCGTCCCGCTTCCGGCATCCGTCGTCGCCGAGGCGCAGGCGGAGATGCACCGGCGCATCGAAGAGCGCCGTCAGGCGTTCGAGGCGCACGGGATCGTGATGGAGCCGACCGAGTCGCTGTACAACTGACCGTGCACGTCGGGCGCACAGACGCCGGAGACCGGATCAGGCGGTGAGCCGAAGCTGAACCGTGCACTCCTCCGGCCGCCGCGCGACCTGCACGCATTCCGCTGCGACCGGTCCGCCGGCCTGCGTCAGCACCCCCTGCATGAGCCCGAGGTGCACCTGGCACAGCATCGGACGGTGCTCGGGAGAGCTCGCGGCATGCGGGCACGGCGTGAGGTCGACCGTCATGCGACCCTCGTCGACGATCGGCTCGAAGCCGCTCTCCTCGAGATGCTCGACCAGCGCGTCCAGCTGGTAGGTCGCCTCGCGGCCCAGCTCGGAGTCCGGCTCCGACAGGATGCGTCGCATCAGGTCGCCGCGGCGGGCGGCCTCCGCGACCTTGTCGCGCGCGATCGGGCTCGACGCCTCGGGGGCCCCGGTCGCCGCGCTGTACAGGGTGCGCGGGCGCCCGCGCGTGGTGCGGTGCTCGGCAGCCTGGATGACGTAGCCGCCCTCGATCAGCCGCTGCAGGTGCTCGCGCACGGTGTTCGCGTGCAGACCGGTCGCCTCGCACAGCTCGCCGATCGTCCGCTCGGCTCGCGTCTGCACGAGATGCAGGATGCGCACGCGCGAGTAGCTGGAGATGGGCCCGTACGAGACCGCAGTGGTGGTCATGCTCCCATGCTCCCAGAGCCGGCACGCGGGCGGGTGATCGAGGGCCGTGAATAATCCCGAACCACCCGCAGACGGGTGGCGCGGATAGTGTGGAGGCCATGATCCCCGCCGCCGTGCTCACCGTCTCCGACCGCTCCGCGGCCGGGGTGCGAGCCGACTCCGCTGGTCCGGTCGCCGTGCGCGCGCTGCGCGACGCGGGGTTCGCCTGCGCGGACGCGACCGTGATCCCCGACGGGGCGGATGCCGTCGAGCATGCCCTGCGAGAGCTTCTCGATGCGGGCATCCGGCTCATCATCACCAGCGGCGGCACGGGCGTCGGCCCGCGCGACGAGACGCCGGAGGGCACCACCCGCGTGATCGACAGGCACCTGCCGGGGATCGCCGAGGAGCTGCGCCGCGCCGGCCTCGCGGCCACCCCCGCATCGATGCTGACCCGCGGCCTCGCCGGGGTCGTCGGCGACGCACTGATCGTCAACCTGCCCGGCTCGCCGAAGGCCGTCGCCGAGGGCATGCCCGTCGTGCTCTCGGTCGCCGGGCACGTGCTCAGCCAACTCCACGGAGAGGACCACTGATGACCGTCCGCCTCGCGCGCATCTCAGATCAGCCGCTGTCA
The DNA here is from genome assembly GCF_001878835.1 of Microbacterium sp. AR7-10. Taxonomy (NCBI): domain Bacteria; kingdom Bacillati; phylum Actinomycetota; class Actinomycetes; order Micrococcales; family Microbacteriaceae; genus Microbacterium; species Microbacterium sp. AR7-10. Next base: position 82,486 of record NZ_MJIR01000036.1, read on the forward strand.
CTCGACGAGCACATCACCGCCGTCGACAGCACCACAGCCGGTGCCGTCACGACCTTCGTGGGCCGGGTGCGCGATCACGATCCGGATGCCGCGGACGCCGTCGTCGCGCTGGAGTACACCTCCCACCCGGATGCCGAGCCGACGCTGCACCGCATCGCCGAGGTCGCCGCTGAGGGGACGGATGCCATCGTCGCCGTCAGCCATCGGGTCGGGCGACTCGATGTGGGCGAGGCGGCCGTCGTCATCGCGGTGGCGTCATCGCACCGCGATAAGGCGTTCACCGTGTGCCGCGAGGTGATCGAGGCGATCAAGCGCGAGCTGCCGGTGTGGAAGCGACAGGTCGAGGCCGACGGCACGACCGCGTGGAAGGGCATCGGCGGCTGACCGCGGACGCGGCCTGACCCGTCGGCACACCTGCCGGCTCGCCCTCGACTCACCCGGGCACACCCCCGGCCTCGCCCGCCGGCTCACCCGCCGGCGAAGGGCGGAAGCACGTCGATGGTTCGCGCCTCGGCGAGCGCGAAATCATCGTCGACGCGGGTGCCGTCGACGAGCACCGCGCAGCGCGACAGGATGCCGGTGAGCGCCGGATGCTCGGCGAGCAGCCGCTGCTTGAGCACGCCCAGGGTCGGGGCATCCGTCGTCAGCGAATCCTGACCGACCGCCTCCTGCGCCGCGGCGAAGAAGCGCACCGTGGCGCTCTGCGTCGTCGTCATCTCAGGACTCCTTCCAGTCGCCGGCCAGCTCGACCACCGCGGCGACGGTCTCCCGCACCTGCTCCGGCGNNCGCGCGACGCCGTTGGCGACGTCGCGCGCGAGGTCGAGGATGAGACCGATCGGCACGTCGTCGGGGGCCAGGCCGAATCGCTCGCGCAGGGCGAGCGCCCACTCGTCGAGCGCCTCCGGCGGCAGGGTGCGGGATGTTTCGCTCACGTGCTCCTCCTCGAATGCGGCGCGCGTGCGCGCCAGGTCCGCCGGGGTGTCGATGTCGGCGGTGATCCCATCTTCGTCTGCCAGCCACGTTATATCGAGGCCGCCGAGCAGGGCGCGGCACGACGAGTCGGCGAGCTCGCCGGTCGCCGCGCGGATCGAGGCGCGCAGGGCGTGAGTGCGGTACACGCCGGCCAGCCATTGCGGATGCCCGTCGGCGGTGAGCACGACCGCATCGGCATGGGGCGGGGCCGAGCTCGCCGCGCTCGTCAGACGCGTCACGACCCGGTCGGCGTGCGGCAAGTCGCCGGCGAGCACGAGCATCCATTCCGCGCCGCCGCCGTCGCCGCTGCCGCCGTCGCCGCCGTCGCCGGCGTCGCTGCCGCCGTCGCCTGCTCGATGCTCGAGGGCGGCCACCGCCGCGGCGATGGCCGCGGCGATGGCCGCGGCCGGGCCCGAGAACGGCGGATCCTCGCGCACCCAGCGCAGCCGCGGGTCAGGATCNNCCGCGGCCAGCGCCCGAGACAGCAGCGTCCGACCGCCCACCTCCAGCAGCGGCTTGACCCCGCCTCCCATCCGGGTGGCGCGTCCGCCGACGAGCAGGATCGCGCCGAAGGTCGACGCGATCATTCGCCGGGCCGACGCCACGATCCGCTGCGACCGCCCTCCTTCGCGGTGATGCGCAGGTGCTCGATCGATGCGGACTTGTCGACGCCCTTGATCATGTCGATCACCGACAGCGCGGCGACCGAGACGGCGGTGAGCGCCTCCATCTCGACGCCGGTGCGGTCGGCGGTGCGCACGGTCGCCTCGATGGCGACGCCCTCGTCTTCGATGTCGAGGTCGACCACCGCGCCGTGCACGCCGATGACGTGCGCGAGGGGCAGCAGCTCAGGGGTGCGCTTCGCCGCCTGAATGCCGGCGATGCGCGACACGGCCAGCACGTCGCCCTTGGGCACCGAGCCGTCGCGCAGCAGGGCGACCGTCTCGGGCGCGCAGCGCACGAACCCGCGGGCAGTGGCGGCGCGGACGGTCGGCTGCTTCTCGGTGACGTCGACCATGCGGGCGTGGCCGGCGGAATCCAGGTGGGTGAAGGTCATCACAGCTCCATGACTTCGATGAGGTCGCCGACGGAGACCTGCTCCGTCTCGGCGGGGACGATCGCATAGGCCTCGGCCGCGCCGAGCCCCACGCTGAGGTGCGAACCCGACCCGCCGGCGGTCGCCGGGCGCACGACCGGGCGGGCCGGGTCGGTGCGGTCGATCACGGCGGGAAGGTACTGTCGGCGCGCGGGCGGGGTGCGCCAGTCGACGCCGGCGGCCAGGTGCTGGCGGGGCCGGTGGATGGCGCTGCGCGCCTGCATGCGCAGCAGGGCGGGGCGCACGAAGACCTCGAACGACACTGCGGCGCTGACGGGGTTGCCGGGAAGGCCGAACATCAGCATCCCGTCGGCGGCGGCGCCGAAGCCCTGCGGCTTGCCGGGCTGCATGGCGATCTTCGTGAACTCCATGGCGTCGCCGAGGCTCTGTCTGACGACCTCGTAGGCCCCGGCGCTGACGCCGCCGGAGAAGATGATCGCGTCGGCGCCGAGCCGTCTCGCCTCGGCGACAGCGTGGGCGGGCCCGTCGCCCTCGTCGTCGACGACGCGGCGCAGCACGATCGCGGCGCCGGCCTCTGCGGCGAGCCCGGCGAGCAGGATGCCGTTGGACTCGGGGATCTGTCCGCGCTGCAGCGGCGTGCCAGGTGCGACGAGCTCGGAGCCGGTCGACACGATCGCGACCCGGGGTCGGGGGGCGACCTCGACGTGCGAGGTGCCGGCGGATGCCAGAGCCGCCAGCTGCCGCGGACCGAGCAGGGTTCCCGCGCCGAGCACGACCGCACCGGCGCTGATATCGGCACCGGCGCGACGGATGTGCGCGTTCTGCGCCTTGGGCGCGCGCTGCACGACCGCCGTCTGGAGCGAGTCGGCGAGGCCCCCGGCGGTGTCTTCGAACGGCACGATCGCGTCGGCGTCGGTCGGCGTCGGCGAGCCGGTCATGATCCGCGCGGCCTCTCCGGGCGCGATCGCCGGGTCGATCGCGCTGCCGGCGGGGATGTCGGCGACGACGCGCAGCGTGACCGGATGTTGGGGCGTCGCGTCCGCGACATCCGCCCAGCGCACGGCGAAGCCGTCCATGGCGGAGTTGTCGAAGACGGGCACGGCGGAGGCCGCGTGCGCGTCGGATGCCAGGGTCAGACCGTGCGCGTCATCGAGCGGCACGGTGATGGGCAGGCGCTGCCGCACCTGTGCGAGCACGATCTCGAGCTGCTCTTCGACGGTTCTCATGCGTGCCCCTCCTCTCGTCGCCATCCCCACCCCACCCGCTGCCTCGCTCCGGTATGAGTTNNAACTCATACCGGAGGGAGAAGCGGGGGTCATGGGGTGGGCTCCTGCGCGGTCCAGGCGTCCATGCCGCCGGAGAGCACCACGGCGTCGCGGCCGGCAGCACGCAGGGCTTCCGCCGCACGCCGCGCGCGCACCCCGGCCTGGCAGATCACGACGATCCGCTCGCCGTCGATCGCGCCGGGGTCGGCGAGCACCCGCGCGAGGGGCAGGTGGGTGGCATCGGGGATCATGCCGGTGGCGACCTCGGCATCTTCCCGCACGTCGAGCAGCAGCGCACCCGCCTGAGACTCGACGACGAGGTCGGCGACCGCGATGTGCGGAATCGTCCGCTTCGCCTCGGGCTCCGGCACCGCCCGAGCGCGAGCTCGAGCCGGACGCAGCGGCACCTCGCCCATCTTGGCGCGCAGCGCGTCGATGACGAGCACTCTGCCCAGCAGCGGGTCGCCGATGCCGGCGATGAGCTTGATCGCCTCCATCGCGAGGATCGACCCGGCCTGCAGGCAGAGCGCTCCGAACACCCCGACCGCGGCGCACGTGGGCAGCTCGCCCACGCTGCCCTCCGGATACAGATCGCTCAGCACGACGGCGTCGACGCCCTCCGGCGGCGACGACCAGAAAACCGTGATCTGCGCGGCGAACTCCTGGATGACGCCCCACACCAGCGGGATGCCCAGCCGCTCGGCGGCGGCGGCGACCACCAGGCGCGTCTCGAACGTGTCGGTGCCGTCGATCACCAGGTCGGCTCCCGCCAGCAGGTCTGCCGCGTTGCCGGATGCCAGCCGCGCGCGCACCGGTCTGACGACGGTCTCGGGTGAGAGGTCGGCCGCGACGCGCACGGCACTGTCGACCTTCGGCCTGCCGACATCATCGAGCCGGTGCATCACCTGGCGCTGGAGGTTGGACAGCTCGACGTCGTCATCGTCGATGATCGTCAGGGTTCCGATCCCCGCTGCGGCGAGCGCGAGCACGACGGGCGCACCGAGTCCCCCAGCCCCGACGACCGCGACGTGGGCGGCGTGCAGGCGGCGCTGCCCGATCTCACCCAGCCCGGCGAGAACATGGTGGCGCGCGGTGCGCACGCGCTCGGCGTCGCTCAGGGCCTCGACGGGCTCGACGAGGGGCGGCAGGGGCATACTCCGAGCGTACGGTCCTCGTCGGCGGCGGGCCAGCACCGCTCGCCGGGGAAAGCCCGCACCCCGGGACCGAGGTTCCGCAGATGCGGCGTTTTTCTCCCCCAGCGCACCCAGATGCGGGAGCACCGCGGCTAGAGTCGGCTCATGACCTCATATCGCATCGCCGACGCGGCCCGTCTGCTCGGCGTGAGCGACGACACGGTGCGGCGCTGGATCGACCACGGGGCGCTGCCGGTGACCGGCGACTCCCCCGCCCGCATCCCCGGGGCCGCTCTCGCCGAGCACGCTCAGCGCCTGGCCGACGCGCCCGCAGACGACTCCGACCCGTTCTCCAGCGCGCGCAATCGCTTCACGGGGCTGGTCACCCGGGTGCAGATCGATGGCGTGATGGCCCAGGTCGACATCCAGGCCGGTCCGCATCGCGTGGTCTCGCTGCTGTCGGCCGAGGCCGCCCGGCAGCTCGATCTGCAGCCCGGTTCGCTCGCGTCCGCCGTGATCAAGGCGACGAATGTGGTCATCGAGACGCCGAAGGAGATGCGGCGGTGAGGTCGCGGGTGGTCGGGATCGCCGCGCTGCTCGGCGTGCTGCTGCTCACCGGATGCACGCCGGCGGCGCGCGGGGGTGACAGCCTCGATCCGAACGGCGAGGACTCCGGACCGGGTATCGAGCAGACCGGTGCGACCGGGGAGGTGACGGTGTTCGCCGCCGCGTCGCTGCGCACCGCGTTCGACGAGATCGCGGAGTCGTTCGAGCAGCAGCACCCCGCCGTCACCGTGAACCCGATCGTCTACGACGGCTCGAGCACCCTGGTGACGCAGCTGATCGAGGGCGCGCAGGCCGACGTGCTCGCCACGGCCGACGAGCGCAGCATGCAGTCGCTCGTCGACAGCGGGCTGGCGGCCGGCCCGCAGCCGTTCGCCACGAACACGCTGGTCGTGGCCGTGCCGGCCGGCAATCCCGGCGACGTCGAGACCCTCGCAGACCTCGCCGACGTCGTGACCGTGCTCTGCGCCCCTCAGGTGCCCTGCGGCGCGGCGACCGCCACGCTGCTCGAGACCGCGGACGTGCGGGTCTCCGCGGCGAGTCTCGAGCAGAACGTCACGGCGGTGCTGCGGAAGGTCGCCGCCGGAGAGGCGGATGCCGGAATCGTCTACGCCACCGATGCGGTGGGCGACGATGCGGTGCAGAGTTTCGCACCCGACGGCGCGGACCAGGTCGTCAACCGCTATCCGATCGTGACGCTGGAGGATACGGGCGAGGCGGCCGCCCTCTTCACCGCCTTCGTGCGCGGACCCGAGGGGCAGCGGATCCTGCAGCGGCTCGGATTCGGGACACCGTGACGGCGCTCCCCACCCCCGATCGTCGCTCGACCACGCGTCGCGGCGGCATCCGCGACACCGGCACCGGCACGCCCTTCACGCTGATCGCCCCGGCGGTGCTGGGCGTTCTGCTGCTGATCCTGCCGCTGCTGGCGCTGGTCACCCGCGCGTCCTGGGCGACGCTGTGGCAGGACATCACCTCTCCGGTCGCCGTCGACGCGCTACGCCTGTCGCTCCTCAGCGGTCTGGCCGCCACGGCGCTCTGCCTGGTGCTCGGTCTTCCGCTGGCGCTGCTGATGGCGCGTTCGGGTCCTCGGGTGTCCGCCCTGCTGCGCGCGCTCGTCGCGGTGCCGCTCGTGCTGCCGCCGATGGTCGGCGGCGTTGCGCTGCTGTTCCTGTTCGGCAGGACCAGTCCGATCGGCCGGATGCTGTCTGATGCCTTCGACGTGACCCTGCCGTTCACCCCGACGGCGGTCGTGCTGGCGCAGGCGTTCGTCGCCCTGCCGTTCCTCGTGCTCGCGGTCGAGGGCACCATCCGCAGCGTCGGCGGCCGATACGAGCGCACCGCGGCGACGCTGGGCGCGAGGCCGTGGCGGGTGCTGTGGCGGGTGACGCTGCCGCTCGCGGCGCCCGGCATCGTCGTGGGCGTGATCCTGTGCTTCGCTCGGGCGATCGGCGAGTTCGGGGCCACGGCGCTGTTCGCCGGCAACGCCCCCGGGGTGACCCAGACGATGCCGCTGGCGATCTACACGGCGTTCAACGGGGCGGGCACCGGGCGCGAGACGGCGGTGGCGCTGTCGATCCTGCTGCTGGCGACCGCGGTCGTGGTGCTGCTGCTCGTGCGCGCGTGGCGACCGGGAGCGCTGAAGTGACGGGCGCTCTCGACGCGCACGTGATCGTCGAGCACGCCGAGCTCGACGTGCGCCTGTCGCTGAGTCCCGGCGACGTGCTCGCGGTGATGGGCCCCAGCGGTGCCGGCAAGACGACGCTGCTGGATGCCATCTCGGGTCTCACCCGTCTCGACGCCGGGCACGTCGACATCGACGGCGATCGGCTGGCGGATGCCACGCGACACATTCCCCCGTCGCGGCGCGCGATCGGCCTGCTCGGGCAGGACCCGCTACTGTTTCCGCACATGACCGCCATCGGCAACATCGCGTTCGCCGCGCGGTCGGCAGGTTCGTCGCGCGCCGAGGCGGTCGCGGTCGCCGCCGAGTGGATGCCGCACATCGGGCTGCCCGGACACGGTGATCGCCGCCCGGATCAGCTCTCCGGCGGTCAGCGTCAGCGCGTCGCCCTCGCCCGCGCCCTCGCGGCGCGCCCGCGGCTGCTGTTGCTGGATGAGCCGTTCAGCTCGCTCGACGTGCTCGCCGCCGCGCAGCTGCGCGAGGTCGTGCACGACCAGCTGCACGGCACCACGACGATCGTCGTCTCGCACACGGTCGCCGACGCTCACGCCCTGGCGGATCACCTGCTCATCCTCGAGCACGGCCGCATCACCCAAGAGGGCCCCCTCCACGAAGTGCTGGCGACCCCGCGCACCCCCTTCACCCAGGCGGTAGCCGCCACCCGCTGACCCCTTCTCCCCCCTTTCTCCTTTCTTCACTCACCACCGCCGCCCCGGCTGCACACCGAGTAGGGCGTAGGGACGTTCCCGGAGTGAGCATCGGGGAGGGACCCGCGAAGCGGGAGGGGCACCCGTTCTGCGAACGAAGGGAACGTCCCGGAGCCCGGCCCCGTTTCCAGAAACCTCCAGAACGTCCCGACCAGGGACGTCAGGGACGCCGCAGCCGCGCCGGGTCCGGCGTCGACACCGGATCCCAACCCCGCTTCGGCGACTGCGACCCGCGGTGGTCGTCACGCGAGCGGTACACGATGTACGGCCGGAACAGGTAGCCGACCGGCGCCGAGAACACGTGCACGAGCCGGGTGAACGGCCACAGGGCGAACAGCAGGCAGGCCGTGATGACGTGCAGCTGGAACAGCAGCGGCACCTCGAGCATGAGCTCGGGCCGAGGGCGGAAGATCATCAGCTCGCGCATCCACGGCGAGATCGTCTCGCGGTAGTAGAACCCCGATCCGAACACCTGGTACACGAAGGTGGCGAGGGTGCCGAACGCCAGCGTGGCACCGAGGAAGACGAACATCACCTTGTCCATCACAGTCGTCGCGAGGAACACGGCGGGCACGGTGCGGCGGCGGAAGACGAGGATGGCGAGACCGGCGAGGGTGAGCACGGCGGCGAACGAGCCGAGCACGGTCGCGCCGATGTGGTAGATCTCCTCGCTGATCCCGATGGCGTACAGCCATTCGCGTGGGATGAGCAGGCCGACGACGTGGCCGGCAATGACCATGAGGATGCCGAGGTGGAACATCGGCGATCCCCAGCGCAGCATCCGGTTCTCGTAGCTCTGCGACGAGCGCGTCGTCCAGCCGAACTTGTCGTACCGGTAGCGCCAGATGTGTCCGAGGATGAACACGGCCGCGCACACGTACGGCAGCGCCACCCAGAGCAGGAACGGCATGGTGTTCATGATCACTCCCCGGTTCGGCGGAAGGCGGGCATCGGCAGGCTCATCCCGACCGTCTCGGTCGGCGGGCCCTCGTTGACGAGTGCGAGCACGCGCTCGCGGGTGCGCTGGTCGACCTTCGGCAGCGACAGCGTGACCGCGCGCACGACCTCGGCCCACGGGCTGTCCATCCCCTCGAGCGCGGCACGCAGCACCTCGATGCCCTCGCGGTGCGCGGCGAGCACGGCGTCGGCGACCTCCGACTGCGACCGCGCCGAGAACTCCAGCACCGCGGGCAGGTAGTCGGGCAGCTCGGCCGCGTCGAACTCCCACCCCGCGGCGCGGTACGCGTCGAGGAACGTGACGAGCGCCGTGCCGCGGCGGCGGGTGTCGCCGGTCGCGTAGTAGCTGAGGTACAGCGAGCACTTGCGCTTGAGGTCGAAGGTGTTCACGTAGCGCTGCTGCCACTCGGACGCGCCGGCGTCCCGCGCCTGCTGCAGGAACTGCTGCAGCGGCTCGGCGATGACCGTCGGCAGTGCGGCGGTGTGCGCCTCGAAGACGTCGAGCCGCGCGAACCACTGCGCGTCGGGGTAGTCCAGCAGCAGAGACGCGAGCATGTGCACGGTCTGCCGCTGCGGGCCGGTGAGGGATGCCGGCGCCAGGGCATCCGGCAGCCGTCGGCGCGGGGTGACGCGAGGGGGAAGGACGGTGCTCACGGTGCTTCCTCGTCGTCGTAGTGGCGCGGCTCGGCGCGCTCGGAGGGCGGGAACAGCCCGTTCGGACGACCGTTGCCGTCCCAGTTGAGCAGGTTGACCCGTCCCGGCGACGAGGGCCGATCGGCGGTCTGCCGGTCGGCCAGCGCGTGGAAGTTCTCCACCGCGACCGGCACCGACGTGCCGCTGGCCGCGCCGAACGGCCCGCCGGCGCCGCCCATGCCGGGCCCGCCGTCGTAGTCGAGCGAGCAGGCCATCTCCTCGAGCTCGTGTGCGCGCTCGGAGTGCGCGGTGGGGATGACGTAGCGCTCCTCGTACTTCGCGATCGCGAGCAGCCGGTACATCTCCTCGATCTCCGCGCCGGTCATGCCGACCGCGTTCGCGATCCGCTCGTCCCGCTCGTCGTCGATGCTCACACCGCGCATGTACGAGCGCATGGCGGCGAGCTTGCGCAGCGACGCGTCGACCGGCCCGATGTCACCGGCGGTGAACAGCTCGGCGAGGTAGCCGATCGGGATGCGCAGCTTGTCGATCGCCGCGAACAGCGTTCGGGCATCCTCCCCGTCGTTGCCCGAGCCGGTGACCACGTCGACCACCGGCGAGAGCGGCGGGATGTACCAGACCATCGGCATGGTGCGGTACTCCGGATGCAGCGGCAGCGCCACCTCGTAGTCGTGGATGAGGCGCCAGACGGGGCTGCGCTGGGCCGCCTCGATCCAGTCCTCGGGGATGCCGTCGCGACGCGCCGCCTCGATCACCGCGGGGTCGTGCGGGTCGAGCAGCACCGAGCGCTGCGCGTCGAGCAGCTCGTGCTCGTCCTCCACCGCCGCAGCCTCCGCGACCCGGTCGGCGTCGTAGAGCACGAGGCCGAGGTAGCGCAGTCGACCCACGCAGGTCTCCGAGCACACGGTCGGCAGGCCGACCTCGATGCGCGGATAGCACATGGTGCACTTCTCGGCCTTGCCGGTCTTGTGGTTGAAGTAGACCTTCTTGTACGGGCATCCCGAGACGCACATCCGCCAGCCGCGGCAGGCGTCCTGGTCGACGAGGACGATGCCGTCCTCGGCGCGCTTGTACATCGCGCCGGATGGGCACGATGCCACGCACGACGGGTTGAGGCAGTGCTCGCAGATGCGCGGCAGGTAGAACATGAAGGCCTTCTCGAACTCGGCCTTCACCTCCTCGCTCATCTTCTGCAGGATCGGGTCGTCCTGCATGGTCTCGATCGAGCCGCCCAGATCGTCGTCCCAGTTCGCCGACCACTCGACCTTCATGTCCTTGCCGGTGATCAGGCTCTTCGGGCGTGCGACGGGGGTGTGCGCGCCGCTGGGCGCGTTCACGAGCATGTCGTAGTCGTAGGTCCACGGCTCGTAGTAGTCGTCGATCTCGGGCAGCTTCGGGTTCGAGAAGATGCGCGCCAGCTTCGCCAGGCGTCCCCCCGAGCGCAGCCGCAGCCGGCCGCGCTTGTCGCGCACCCAGCCGCCGCCCCACTTCTCCTGGTCCTCGTAGCCGCGCGGATAGCCGACGCCCGGTCGCGTCTCGACGTTGTTGAACCAGACGTACTCCACGCCGGTCCGGTTGGTCCACGCCTGCTTGCATGTCACCGAGCACGTGTGACACCCGATGCACTTGTCGAGGTTCATCACCATCGACATCTGCGCCATCACCTTCATCGGTACTGCACCTCCTGGTTGCGGCGGCGGATCGTGGTGACCTCGTCGCGCTGGTTGCCGGTGGGTCCGAGGTAGTTGAACGCCCACGCCAGCTGCGCGTAGCCGCCGATCAGGTGGCTGGGCTTGAGCAGGATGCGGGTGAGGGAGTTGTGGATGCCGCCGCGCTGACCGCTCATCTCGCTCAGCGGCACATCGACCGTGCGGTCCTTCGCGTGATACATGTACACCGTGCCCTCGGGCATCCGGTGCGAGACGTTCGCCCGGGCGACGACGACGCCGTTGCGGTTGTACGACTCGATCCAGTCGTTGTCGCGCACTCCGATCTTCGCCGCGTCCTGCGGGCTCATCCAGATCGTGGGGCCGCCGCGCGAGAGCGAGAGCATGAACAGGTTGTCCTGGTACTCGGAGTGGATCGACCACTTCGAGTGCGGGGTCAGGTAGCGCACGTGCACCTCGGTGTGGGTGCTCTTGCCTGGCACGACATCGCCGAACAGCCGGTGCATGTCGAGCGGCGGCCGGTAGATCGGCAGCGCCTCGCCGAGCTCGTCCATCCAGTCGTGGTCGAGGTAGAAGTGCTGACGCCCGGTGAGGGTGTGCCACGGCTTGAGGTGCTCGACGTTGATCGCGAAGGCCGTGTACCGGCGGCCGCCGTGCTCCGATCCCGACCACTCCGGCGAGGTGATGACGCTGCGCGGCTGCACCGAGACGTCCTGGAAGCTGAGGTGCGTGCCCTCGTGCTCGTCGGCGAGGAACGTCATCTTCTGCCCGGTGTGCTTCTCGAGCTTCTCGAATCCCTGCACCGCGAGGCGTCCGTTGCTCGTTCCCGACATCGCCAGGATCATCTCGCAGGCCCGCTTGTCGCTGTCCAGGCGCACGCTGCCCGCGTACGGGCCGGTGGTGACGGTGCCGTTGAGTCGCTTGAGGCGCTCGATCTCGGGCTCGGCACGATAGGTGATGCCCTTGGTCGTGAGTCCGAGCTTCGCGGTCAGCGGGCCGAGCGACTTCCAGCGCTCGGCGAGGTTCGGATAGTCGCGCTCGACGACGGTCAGCTTCGGCATGGTGACCCCGGGAACGCGGGGCAGATCCTGCACGCGCCCGTGCGGAGTCGCCATCACGTCGGGGGTGTCGTGCTGCAGCGGCGTCGCGACCACGTCGCGGCGCACGCCGAGGTGCGTGCGCGCCATGTCGCTGAACTTCTCGGCCAGGATGCGGAACGTGTCGAAGTCGGTCTTCGTCTGCCACGGCGGCGCGATGGCCGGGTTGAAGGCGTGGATGAAGGGGTGCATGTCGGTCGACGACAGGTCGTGCTTCTCGTACCAGGTCGCCGCGGGCAGCACGATGTCGCTGAACAGCGTGGTGCTCGTCATGCGGAAGTCGGCCGTCATGAGCAGGTCGAGCTTGCCCTCGGGCGCCGTGTCGCGCCAGGTCATCGACACGGGACGCGAGTCCTCCGGCGCCTCGTGCGCGCGCACCGACGCGTCGGTGCCCAGCAGGTGCTTCAGGAAGTACTCGTTGCCCTTGCCCGACGAGCCGAGCACGTTCGCTCGCCAGATGTTCATCACGCGCGGGAAGTTCTCGGGGGCGTCCGGGTCCTCCACCGCGAAGCGCAGCGAGCCCTCGTCCAGGCTGTCGACGATGTGCTGCGCCGCATCCTTGCCCGCAGCTTCGGCCTCGTCGGCGAGATCGAGCGGGTTGCGGTCGAAGGTCGGGTAGCTCGGCATCCATCCGCGCTGCACGGACTCGACCAGGCAGTCGGCGGTGGTGCGGCCCTCGAACCTGCCCAGACCCAGCGGGGAGGCCAGCTGGTCGGCCGGCAGCCCGTCGTAGCGCCACTGGTCGGTGGCGAGGTAGAAGAACGCCGTGCCGATCGTGTGCCGCGGCGGACGCCCCCAGTCGGCGGCGGCCGCGTACTGCTGGTAGCCGGTGATCGGGCGCACCTTCTCCTGCCCGACGTAGTGCGCCCATCCGCCGCCGTTCACGCCCTGGCATCCGGTCATCGTCGTCAGGGCGAGGAAGGTGCGGTAGATCGTGTCGGAGTGGAACCAGTGGTTGGTGCCCGCCCCCATCAGGATCATCGAGCGTCCACCCGAGCGGTCGGCGTTGTCGGCGAACTCGCGCGCGATGCGGATCGCCTGCGGCGCGGGCACCGAGGTGTGCTCCTCCTGCCAGGCTGGGGTCCCGGGGCTCGACGCGTCGTCGTACCCGCTGGCCCACTGCCCGGGCAGGCCGTCGCGGCCGACGCCGTACTGCGCGAGCATCAGGTCGAACACGGTGGTGACGGTCTTGCCTGCGATCGTGCGCACCGGCACGCCGCGGGTGACCGCACCCGAGCCGCCGGCGTGCTCCTGCCCGGGCTCGGGATCGAGGTCGAAGCGCGGCAGGCGCACCTCGGCCGCCTCGCCCGCCCAGTCGGCCAGATCGGCGACCGACAGCGGCGGCACGACGTCGCCGAGGTCGAGGTTCCAGCGGCCCTCGTCCTCGGGGGTGAAGCGATGCCCGAGCGAGCCGTTCGGCACGACGGCGCTGCCGTCGGCATCCATCAGCACCGGCTTGAAGTCCGCGCGCGGCTGTGCGGCGGCGGCGCCGTCGAGGTCGGACGCGGTGACGAACTTGCCGGGTACGAGACCGCCGTCGCGCTGTTCGAGCTCGACGAGGAACGGCGCGTCGGTGAAGCGGCGCATGTAGTCCTCGAAGCGCGCGGTGCGCTTCTCGACGAAGTGCTCGCGCAGGATCACGTGCCCCATCGACAGCGCAAGCGCGGCATCCGTCCCGGGGTGCGGGGCGACCCACTCGTCGGCGAACTTCGTGTTGTCGGTGTAGTCGGGCGAGACGGTGATGACCTTCTGACCGCGATAGCGCGCCTCGGCCATGAAGTGCGCGTCGGGAGTGCGGGTGACCGGCACGTTCGAGCCCCACATGATCAGGTAGCCGGCGTTGAACCAGTCCGCCGACTCGGGCACGTCGGTCTGGTCGCCGAACACCTGCGGGCTCGCGACGGGGAGGTCGGCGTACCAGTCGTAGAACGACAGCATCGTGCCGCCGATGAGGTTCATGAACCGGGAGCCGGCGCCGTGCGACACCATCGACATCGCCGGGATGGGCGAGAAGCCGGCCACGCGGTCGGGGCCGTACACCTTCACCGTGTGCACGTGCGCCGCCGCGGCGATCTCCATCACCTCGTCCCACGTCGTGCGCACCAGGCCGCCCTTGCCGCGGACGCGCTTGTACGACCGGGCCTTCTCGGGGTCTTCGACGATCGACGCCCACGCGTCGACGGGATCGGGATGCTGCGCCTTCGCCTCACGGTAGAGGCGGGCGAGCGTGTCGCGGATGTACGGGTACCGCACCCGGGTCGGCGAGTACGTGTACCAGCTGAACGCGGCACCACGCGGGCAGCCGCGGGGCTCGTACTCCGGCGAGTCCGGACCGACGCTCGGGTAGTCGGTCTGCTGCGCCTCCCAGGTGATGATGCCGTCCTTGACGTACACCTTCCACGAGCACGATCCGGTGCAGTTCACCCCGTGCGTGGAGCGCACCACCTTGTCGTGCGACCAGCGGTCCCGGTAGAACGAATCGCCCGATCTGCCGCCCTGCAGGAACACCGCGCGCAGGTCGTCGGAGGTCTCGCCCGGCCGCACGAAGCGGCCCATGTTGAGAAGCGCGTCGGCGAGCGGACCATCGGTCGCGGCGTCGCGGTGAGTACGGGTTCCGGGGGTCATCTCTGTTCCTTCCGGAGGACGGCTGGTACTCCAGCATCCTGTCCGGATGCCCGGCCCGTTACAAGGGTTCACCGTTTTTATTCATTTCCGACCGGCAACTTCCGCACCGCTTTTCTCCGGCCCGCAACGTAGCCAAGTCGCCCGAAGCGCGCTACCGTCGCCGGTATCGAAGGGATGCACGATGACTGCCGCCACCACTTCCCCCGCAGGCACCTCGACCGAGCTCCGGGGCGGCCTCGGCCAGGTGCTGCTCGCCACCCTCGCCTCGACCATCGCGTTCTGGGCATGGATGTCGATCTCGCCGCTGCAGAAGACCTACGCCACCGAGATGGGACTGGATGAGGGGCAGATCTCCCTCATGCTGGCGACGCCCGTGCTCGTCGGCGCGCTGGGCCGCATCGTCGTCGGTGCGATGACCGACCGCTTCGGTGGGCGCAAGATGTTCACGGTCGTGCTGCTGCTCTCGGCACCGGCCGTGCTGCTGGTCGCCCTGGCCGGCAGCATCCGCAGCTTCCCGCTGCTGATGCTCGCCGGTTTCTACCTCGGCGTGGCCGGCACGATCTTCGCCGCCGGGGTTCCGTTCTCGGGCGCCTGGTTCCCGCCCGAGAGGCGCGGCTTCGCCACCGGCGTGTTCGGCATGGGCATGATCGGCACCGCCGTGTCGGCGATGTTCACCCCGCGGCTCGCGCAGGACATCGGCTACCTGCCCACCCACCTGCTGATCGCGGGGGCGCTGGTGGTGATGGCGGTGCTGGTGTGGTTCTTCATGCGCGAATCCCCCCAGTGGCAGCCCAACCACGAGAAGCTCGTGCCGAAGGTGATCGGCGCGCTCAAGCTGGCGGTGACCTGGGAGATGGCGTTCCTGTACGGCATCGTGTTCGGCGGGTTCGTGGCGTTCTCGACGTTCCTGCCCAAGTACCTCACGACGATCTACCCCGACGACGTCGACGCGCTCGGCGCGGGCATGCGCACCGCGCTCTTCGCCGCGGCGGCGGTGGTGGCGCGCCCGATCGGAGGTGTGCTCGCCGACCGGTTCGGACCGAAGGTGATCTCGCTCGTGTCTCTGGGCGGGATCGTGAGCCTCGCGTACATCGTCGGCCAGCAGCCGGCCGAGGGCATCGTCACGGGCGTCACGTTCATCCTGATGGCGGCGGCGATGGGCCTCGGCATGGGTGCCGTGTTCGCCTGGATCGGGCCCTCGACGCCGAAGGAGAAGGTGGGAGCGGTGAGCGGTGTGGTCGCGGCCGCCGGAGGCCTCGGCGGATACTTCCCGCCGCTCGTGATGGGCGCGACCTACGACGCGTCGACCAACTCGTACCACCTGGGCCTGTGGCTGCTGGTGCTGGTCGGAGCGTTCGCGCTGGTCGTCGCCGGCATGCTGCGGGATGTGGGTCGCAAGGGCGCCTGAGCGCGGGTGACCGGCTCAGCGCAGGATGACGGGAAGCGTCGCCCACCCCGCCAGCGGCGGCAGATGCCGGGTGGGCGTCCGGTCATGCGCGAAGTCGACGCCGTCGGTGCCCGCCAGCAGGGCGACGGTGATCGCGCGCAGCTCGGCGTACGAGAGGTCGCGACCGGGGCAGACGTGCGGACCGGCGCCGAAGACGAGGTTGTGCTCGGCGTGCGCCTCGGGGTCGAAGCCGGGCGAGAACACGTCAGCGTCGCGGTTCGCCGCCGTCCAATCCAGCAGCACGGGCGAGTCGGCGTCGAGCGTCACGCCCGACGGCGTCGTCACCGGGCAGGTGGTGACCCGCTTGTTCGCCACGAACGGGTCGTCGAGGCGCAGGCACTCGCCGAGGATCGCGTCGAGCTCGGCGGTGGCGTGCGGTGCCTGCTGAGCCAGGGTCCGCACGCGCTGCTGCCAGCGCGGACGCTCGGCCAGCCGGTGCACCACCACCCCCACGCAGCGAGCCAGGGAGCCGAGGTCGCCCGCCGTCCAGTTGCGCAGGATCGAGACGATCTCGTCGTCGGAGAGCGGCCGCCCGTGCACGCGCTCGGCGAGCAGTCGATGGGTGGCGTCGTCGGCGGCGCCGCCGGGCGTCGTCGCCTCGCGATGCGCGGTGACCTGTCGGGTCACGATCTCGTCGAACCACGCGGCCACGGCGGCGTTGCGTGAGCTGTCGCCCGCGCGCGCGGCGGCGTAGTTCTCGGCCATCCACTCGCGCAGCTCGCTCTCGAGGGAGTCGGGCCAGCCCAGCCAGCGGCACTGCGCGCGCACCGCGAACACCTCGCCGAGGTCTGCGACCGCGTCGATCGGCTCGTTCCTCGGCAGCGCGGCGACGACCTCTCGGGCCGTCGTCTGCAGCATCTGCTCGAGGGAGGCGACGAGCTCGGGAGTCATCTGCCGCTCCACGACGTCGCGGAACGCGCGATGCTCGGCGCCGTCCATGCCGTTCGGCACGTGCAGGTGGTGGGAGGTGCGGCTCGAGAATCGCTCGGGATCCTGCGCAGCCGCGATCACATCGGCGTGCCTTGTCAGTCGGACGGGTTCGGTCATCGTGTCTCCTTCGGCCGCCTTCAGGCTAACGGCGGGGGCGGAGAGCGCGACCGTGAGAAACCGGGTTCGCGGTCTCGGATGCCGTCGTGTCGGATGCCGGGGATAGCCTTGCTGCATGGCCACCCGCAGACCCGCCCCTCCCGCTTTCGTGTGCTCGGAATGCGGCTGGACGACGGCGAAGTGGGTCGGCCGGTGCGGCGAGTGCCAGCAGTGGGGCACGGTGCAGGAGCAGGGCGCGAAGACGGGGCTGGCGCGGCAGACCGAGGCCGTCGCGCCGTCCGCGAGCCGCGCCGCTCGGCCGATCACGCAGATCACGACCGCCGACGCGCCACGGCGCAGCAGCGGGGTCGGCGAGTTCGACCGCGTGCTGGGCGGCGGCATCGTGCCCGGCGCGGCGATCCTGCTGAGCGGCGAGCCTGGGGTCGGCAAGTCCACGCTGCTGCTCGAGGTCGCGGCATCCACCGCCCGCACCGGCCGCCGCGTGCTCTACGCCAGCGCCGAGGAGTCACCGGCCCAGGTGCGGCTGCGCGCCGAGCGCACGAACGCGCTGCACGACGAGCTCTATCTCGCCAGCGAGACCGATCTCGCCACCATCCTCGGTCACATCGACGACGTGAAGCCGGATCTGGTGATCGTCGACTCGGTGCAGACCGTGGCATCCGGTCTCATCGACGGAGCCGCCGGTCAGCCGAGCCAGGTGCGCGAAGTCGCCGCGACGCTGATCAGGGTCGCGAAAGACCGCGGTCTTCCGGTGATCATCGTCGGGCACGTGACCAAAGACGGGCAGGTCGCCGGCCCTCGGGTGCTCGAGCACCTGGTCGACGTGGTGTGCCACTTCGAGGGCGACCGGCAGACGGCGCTGCGCTTCATCCGCGCGCTGAAGAACCGCTTCGGGCCGACCGACGAGGTCGGATGCTTCGAGATGACCGGTGCGGGCATCTCCGAGGTGCCGGATCCGAGCGGGCTGTTCCTCTCGCAGGGTGCGGCAGAGCCGGGCACGTGCGTGGCGATCGCGCTGGAGGGGCGACGCGCTCTGCCGGTCGAGGTGCAGGCGCTGACCATCGAGTCGAACGCCCCGAACCCGCGCCGCGTGGTGCACGGTCTCGACGCGTCGCGGGTGGCGATGGTGCTGGCGATCCTCGAGCGGCGTGCCGGCATCCCGACCTCGAAGCTCGACGTGTACGTGTCGACCGTGGGCGGGGTGCGCTTCACCGAGCCGGCAGCCGACCTGGCCATCGCCGTCGCCGTGGCGGGGTCGATCCGGCAGTGGTCGGTGCCGCGCACCGTCGCGGCGGTGGGCGAGCTGTCGCTGGCCGGCGAGATCCGCCCCGTGACGCAGGCACCCCAGCGGCGTGGGGAGGCCGCGCGACTCGGCTACCAGCAGGTCGTCGATGACCGATCGAAGACGCTGCGCTCCGCGCTGACCGACATCCGCGCCCGCGCCACCGATCGACGGCCGGAGGCGTCGATCCCGCCGTTCTGACGGGGGTCAGGCGTCGAGCGCCTTGAGCAGCTCCGCGGGCGGCGCCTGCATCGGGTGCGGGCCGGCGATGTCGAGGAACACCGTGGTGATGGTGTCGCGGTGCGTGTTCAGGAACGACCTCAGCCACGTCGGCGAGTAGATGCCGACCCCGGGTGGCAGGTTGGCGGGCTTGTGCTTGGCATCGCTGAACAGCAGCAGCGCGACGTCGCCGGTGTTCGCGTCGCGGTACGTCCACACCTCGCCGCTGTCGAGCGGATTGTCACGGGCCCCGGGCTTGATCAGCGGGACGACCGTGTTGCCGTTGCGGAGCGCGAGGGCGACAGCCGCCATGTCCTGCTTCTCGAGGGCCTGGGCCAGAGCCTCAGAGCGGAAGTCCTCGGGTGCGGGGCGCTTGCTGCCTGACTTCTTCTTCGCCATGACACCAGCCTAAGAGTGGGGCCCTCTCGAGTCCTCCATTGGGGACTGGGGAACTCGAGAGGGCCCTCCGGTTCTCGGTCGCGGCGATTGTCGAAGCGCTGGGGACGCTGGTCTCGACACCACTGGGGATGGCTTGCTGCGACAGAACTGAGAACCTGACCTCCATGGTATCCCAAAATATCGTTCGTGTCAGCCACAGATCGAGAAAGAGTTCGAGTCCGCAGTGGCGTTTCGCTCAGCGCAGCATGATCTGCTTGGGCGTCTCGCTGCTGAAACCGCCGATCGACACGGCGACATGATACGAGGCTCCGCCTCCCGGTGCGCGAGGACGATTCTGCTCTGCACAGGTCTCGGTCGATGAGCGCGTGCGATCCCAGACGACCGGCGTCGCGCTGGTGACCGATGAGCCGGCTTCGAGGGTCACGATCATGTCGCTCGATTCCGACTGGCAGTCGGTCGAGCGCCACCACACATCGTCTCCGCTGCTGACCGTGAACGTCTGCGTGCTCGAGCCCACGTTCAGCGTGCAGTCGGCTGCGCCGCGGTTCGTCAGCGAGATCGACAGCTGCGGCAGCGCCTCGGCCGGATAGGTGTCGGCATCGGTGACGGCGGTCACGACCACGTCTTCCGCGGTGCACGCCGCGATGCCCGGAGTCTCGGTGGGCTCCGGCGACGGCGTCGCGCTGGAGCTCTCGGGGGTCGGGGTGGTCGTGGCCTCAGGGTCGAGCGTCGGGTCGGCGGGCGCGGCGGCCGACCACGGCTGTGCGATCGCCAGCCACACCCCACCGCCGACGGTGGCGAGCACGAGAACGAGAAGCACCAGCACCGCGAGTCGGCGGCGACGGTAGACGGCGGCGGACTGGCGGGGCATGACTCCAGGCTAATTCAGGTGCTTGATCATCCTCGTGTTGCCGAGCGTGTTCGGCTTGACGTGAGCGAGATCCAGGAACTCCTCCACGCCCGCATCCCCGCTGCGCAGCAGCTGCGAGTACACGTCGGCGTCGACCACCTGCTCGCCGATCGGCTCGAAGCCGCGGCGCGAGAAGAACTCGGTCTCGAAGGTGAGACAGAACAGCCGGGTCAGCCCGAGCTGTCGCGCGCGATGCTCGAGGTCGGTGACGATCGCGCGGCCGACGCCGTGGCGCAGGTAGTCGTCGCGCACGAGCAGGGTGCGCACCTCGCCGAGGTCCTCCCACATCACGTGCAGGGCGCCGCAGCCGATCAGCTGGCCGTCGGCCTCGGCGATGACGAACTCCTGAACGGCGCCGTAGAGCACGGCGAGATCCTTGCCGAGCAGGATGCGCTGGTCGACGAGCGGCTCCAGCAGCGCGTGGATGCCGATGACGTCTGTGCTGCGGGCGGGGCGGACGAGGAAGTCTGTCACGGCTCCACCCTAGATCGACCGACCCGCAGCGAATCCGCATGACCGCTGGGAGTCGGCATCCTCATATGATTGCCTGAGGCAACTACATGTAGAGTGAGAGCATGCCCGCCGACGCCCCATCCCCCGAGAACGTGCTGCTGCAGGCGCTCACTCTTCTCGTCGCACGATGGTCGTCGCCGAACGTGCAGCGCGCCGTCGCGCAGAGCGCCGGTGTCACCGTCGACGCCGCCGACGTGTCGGCGCTGTACGTGCTGGGGCTGCACGGGCCGCTGCGCGCCGGCGATCTCGCGGAGGCGATGCACATCAGCCGGCCCACCGTCAGCAAGCAGCTGTCGCGGCTCGAGCGGGCGGGGATGATCCGTCGCGAATCCGATCCCGTCGACGGTCGGGCGACCATCGTCGGCCTCTCCGCCGAGGGCGCCGCCGCCCACCGGCGACTGCTCGCGCAGGGCACCCGGATGATGCGTCACGCGCTGCGCGACAAGACGCGCGACGACGCCGCCGCCTTGGCCGCCCAGGTCGCCGAACTCGTCGCCCGGCTGGGCGTCACCGACTTCCCCGGCGACTCCGCCGGGGATACGCCGCGCCCCCACCCGGAGCGCAGATCTGAGGAGGATCAGTCATGAACCGCACCTATGTCGTCACCGGATCGGCATCCGGCATCGGCGAGACCACCGCGCGACTGCTGCGCGAGCGCGGCGCCCGGGTGATCGGCATCGATCTGCGCGACGCCGACGTCGAGGCCGACCTCAGCACGGCGGAGGGTCGTCAGTCGGCGGCCGACGCCGCGATCGAGCTCGCCGGCGGCACGGTGGATGCCGTGATCGCCTGCGCCGGCATCTCGGCCCCCATCGCGAAGACGCTCTCGGTGAACTACTTCGGCGTCGTCGAGCTGCTCGAAGCCCTGCGTCCCGCGATGGTGCGCTCGTCGGCTCCGCGCGCGGCCGTGGTGTCGTCGATGGCCTCGCTGCAGCAGAGCCCGCCCGAGCTGGTCGACGCGGCGCTGTCGGGCGACGAGGCGGCGACGCTCGCGATCGCCGAGCAGCTGACCGCGCAGGGGCCGCGCGAGGCGTACCAGGTGTACCCGGCGTCGAAGCGCGCGCTCTCGCGCTGGGTGCGTCGCCGCTCCATCTCGCCGGAGTGGGCGGGCGCCGGCATCCCGCTCAACGCGGTCGCCCCCGGCACCGTGCTCACCCCGATGACCGAGCAGCTGCTCGCCACCGAGGAGGGGCGCGCGATGGTCGACGCGGCGGTGCCGATGCCGCTGAACAGCCACCAGCCGCCCGAGTCGATCGCGAACCTGCTGATCTGGCTGACCGGGGTCGAGAACACGCACCTGGCCGGGCAGGTCATCTACGACGACGGCGGCGCGGATGCCACGCTGCGCGGCGACGACATCTGGTCGTGGAACGACCCGCGCTGATCCCCTGAAGACGCCGAAGAGGCCGGATGCCATGGCATCCGGCCTCTTCTTCGCTGTCTGACCGGTCGGGTCAGCCGGCCGCGATCTCGGGGGTGGTCGAGATGCCGCCGCCGGTGTTGATACCGACCGACACCTTCTCGCCGCGCGGGGCGTGCTCGAAGGCGAACTTGCCGTCGACGACGTCGACCTTCACGTGGTCGCCGGTGTTCAGCTGACCGTGCAGGATGCGCTCGGAGAGCTGGTCCTCGATCTCGCGCTGCATGGCACGACGCAGCGGACGCGCACCCAGAGCGGGGTCGAACCCGATGTCGATGAGCTTGTCCTTCGCGGCATCCGACAGCTCGACGGTCATGTCGCGGTCGAGCAGGCGGTCGCCGAGCTGCTTCGTGAACAGACCCACGATCTGGCGCAGTTCGTCCTTGTTCAGCTGCGGGAAGACGATGATGTCGTCGAGACGGTTGAGGAACTCGGGCTTGAAGTGGCGCTTGAGCTCTTCGTCGACCTTGCCCTTCATCCGCTCGTACGTCGTCTGCGAGTTGCCCTCGATCTGGAAGCCGACCGGGCCACCGGCGATCGCCGACGAGCCGAGGTTCGTCGTCATGATGATCACGGTGTTCTTGAAGTCGACGATGCGTCCCTGACCGTCGGTCAGACGACCCTCTTCGAGGATCTGCAGCAGCGAGTTGAAGATGTCGGGGTGCGCCTTCTCGATCTCGTCGAACAGCACGACCGAGAACGGCTTGCGGCGCACCTTCTCGGTGAGCTGGCCGCCCTCTTCGAATCCGACGAATCCGGGAGGGGCTCCGAACAGACGCGACACGGTGTGCTTCTCACCGAACTCGCTCATGTCGAGGGAGATCAGCGCGGCCTCGTCGTCGAACAGGAACTCGGCGAGGGCCTTGGCGAGCTCGGTCTTTCCCACACCGGTGGGGCCGGCGAAGATGAACGAGCCGCTGGGGCGCTTCGGGTCCTTGAGGCCGGCGCGCTGGCGGCGGATCGTGCGGCTGAGCGCGGCGATCGCCTCTTCCTGGCCGATGACGCGCTGGTGCAGCGCCTTCTCCATGAAGACGAGTCGGCTCGACTCCTCCTCGGTGAGCTTGAACACCGGGATGCCGGTGGCCTGGGCGAGCACCTCGGCGATCAGGCCCTCGTCGACGACCGCCTGGGTCGCGACGTCACCCGAGCGCCACTGCTTCTCGAGACGCAGCCGCTCGCCGAGCAGCTCCTTCTCCTGGTCGCGCAGTGATGCGGCCTTCTCGAAGTCCTGCTCCTCGGATGCCGCCTCCTTGTCCTGGCGGACCTTGGCGATCTTCTCGTCGAACTCGCGGAGCTCGGGCGGCGAGGAGAGGATGCTGAGGCGCAGGCGCGCGCCCGCCTCATCGATCAGGTCGATCGCCTTGTCGGGCAGGAAGCGGTCGGACACGTAGCGGTCGGCGAGGTTGGCCGCGGCGACGATGGCGCCGTCGGTGATCTGCACCTTGTGGTGCGCCTCGTAGCGGTCGCGCAGTCCCTTGAGGATGTTGATCGCGTGCGGGAGGGTCGGCTCGTTCACCTGGACGGGCTGGAAGCGACGCTCGAGCGCGGCATCCTTCTCGAAGTACTTGCGGTACTCGTCGAGGGTGGTGGCGCCGATGGTCTGCAGCTCGCCGCGGGCGAGCAGCGGCTTGAGGATGGATGCCGCGTCGATCGCGCCCTCTGCGGCGCCCGCGCCGACGAGGGTGTGGATCTCGTCGATGAAGACGATGATGTCGCCGCGGGTGCGGATCTCCTTCGTGACCTTCTTCAGGCGCTCTTCGAAGTCTCCGCGGTAGCGGGAGCCGGCGATGAGCGAGCCGAGGTCGAGCGAGTAGAGCTGCTTGTCCTTGAGCGTCTCGGGAACGTTGCCCTTGACGATCGCCTGGGCGAGGCCCTCGACGACGGCGGTCTTGCCGACGCCGGGCTCGCCGATGAGGACGGGGTTGTTCTTCGAGCGGCGCGAGAGGATCTGCATGACCCGCTCGGCCTCCTTCTCGCGGCCGATCACCGGGTCGAGCTTGCCGTCGCGCGCAGCCTGGGTGAGGTTGCGGCCGAACTGGTCGAGCACTTGCGAGCCGCCCTGGGCCGCCTGCTGGCTCTCGTTGGTGGTGGCTCCGACCGACGCGGTCTCGCGACCGGGGGCACCGGAGAGCAGCTGGATGACCTGCTGGCGCACCTTGTTGAGGTCGGCGCCGAGCTTGACGAGCACCTGAGCGGCGACGCCCTCGCCCTCGCGGATGAGGCCGAGCAGGATGTGCTCGGTGCCGATGTAGTTGTGGCCGAGCTGCAGCGCTTCGCGCAGGCTCAGCTCGAGCACCTTCTTCGCGCGCGGCGTGAAGGGGATGTGGCCGGTCGGCTGCTGCTGACCCTGGCCGATGATGTCCTGCACCTGCTCACGCACGGCGTCGAGAGAGATGCCGAGGCTCTCGAGCGCTTTGGCGGCGACGCCCTCACCCTCGTGGATGAGGCCGAGGAGGATGTGCTCGGTGCCGATGTAGTTGTGGTTGAGCATCTTCGCCTCTTCTTGGGCGAGGACGACGACCCGGCGGGCTCGGTCGGTGAATCTCTCGAACATGCTGTGACTCCTTTTCGCGCGGGGCGAAGCGGCGGTGGCGCCGTGTACATCGAGAGTAACGACCGTGGCGGCGAGGAATGCCCGTGTTCGCCGTCGGCATACGTTTCTGCCGTCGGCCGGGCTTCCGGATGCCGCTCATCGGGTGTGGCTTCCCGGTCATCGAGCGGTCGCCTCCCGGTCATTGAGCGAGCGAAGCGAGTCGGGATGCAGCCCACCGTCGGGCTCGGGGCTCCTGCTGACGCCCGTTGACACCCATATCGATGGTCGTTATGTTAACGATGACCGATAACAACGACTATCGATATGCAGGGTGGATATGGAGACCAGGGAAGGCGCTCAGGCAGAGCGCACATTGAGCAGGGGTGACACCGTCAGTCTGGCGCTGTTCGTCATCGCGGGGGTGGCTATCGCGCTGTGGACGGTGTGGAACGTCGCCGCCCGCATCGCCGAATTGGTCGGCGGCGGCCCGCTCCAGGTTCTGGTGGAGTTCGTCGACACGAGGGCCGATGCGAAGGTCGCCGGCACGACCCTCCCGGTCGAGCTCGATCGAGCGGTCATCAGCGTCGAGGGTCTCGACGCGATAGGCGTGGTCGCGGGGGTACTGGGGCAGATCGCGTTCGGTGTCACGATCGTCGTCGTGGTGGCGTGTCTGATCGCGCTGAGCCGCAACATCCTCCGCGGGCGCGTGTTCGGCAAGGCGAACACCCGGCTCGTGGCGGTCGGCGGCATAGTCGGCCTGGTCGGTGCCGCCGCGTCGCACTTCTTCGACAACATGCTCGCGAACGCGGCGATGGCGCACGCGATCGACGGCCCGTTCGACACCGCTGTGATCACGGTGGAGCCGTTCACCTTCGTGCTGGCCGCTTTCGCTCTGGCGGTGGTCGGTTCGGTGTTCGTGGTCGGCGACCGGCTGCAGCGCGAGACGGAGGGCCTGGTCTGATGGGCGTCCTGCTGTGGGTGCTGGCTGCCGCGCTCGCCGTCGGGTTGGGGATCGCGGTCGTCTTCTTCGTCCGGAGCAGCGCGGGCGCTTCGCACGACGGGGAGCCCGCGGTCATCCGGGTGACCTTCTGGGTCACACTGCTGTGGGCGGGCATCGCGATCGCCGGCGCGCTCGTGACTGCTGTCGCGACGCTGGTGCAGAGCGCCGTGCAGATCACCGTGCCCACAGCCGCGTACTGGCCCGCGCTGCCGGAGGGTGCGTTCGTCGAGGGCGCGAGCGCGACGCGGACCGACGGCGGCTTCACCGATGCCGACGTGGTGGTCGAGGGCCTGAGCACGGGTGCGCGGGTGTGCTGGGCGATCGGGCAGGCGCTGTGGTGGCTGGTGCCGGGCGCCGTCGGGGCCCTGGTCGCCATGTCGTGCTATCAGCTGCTGCGCGGGCGCGCCTTCGCGCCGGTGCTGTCGCGGATGTCCATGGTGACGGCGGTCGTGGTCTGCCTCGGCGGCATCGGGGCGCAGGTGCTGTCGGACATCGCGGGAAGCATGGCGTCGACCGAGCTTCTCGCGTACTCCGGTGGCGGCTTCGAGGAGGTCGCCGGGATCGACGACGTGCTGGATGCCTGGTGGCCCGACCCGATGTTCAGCGTCACCCTTCCGTTCTGGCCGATCGCGGCCGGGCTGGCGTTCGCCGCTCTTGCGGTGATCCTGCGCAACGGAACTCGACTGCAGCGCGAGACGGAGGGGCTGGTATGACGCCGGCGGAGGCGGATGACGAGTTCACGGGCATCCACTGCCGTCTCGACGAGCTGCTCGCCGAGCGCGGGATGACGCTGACGGAGTTGAGCGCTCGGGTGGGGGTGAGCATCGTGAACCTGTCGGTGCTGAAGAACGATCGGGCGCGGGCGATCAGGTATTCGACGCTGCGTGCGGTGTGCGACGCGCTCGAGTGCGAGGTGGGTGACCTGCTCGTGCTGGCGCATCGCGACTGACTCGGCGCGCTGCGGGGGCGCTGGCGCACCGGCCGGAACCAGTCCTCGAGCTCCGCGGGTCAGGCGATGGCCGGCCGGAATCGCAACGGCGGTGGTCCGAGCTCACCCCACGCGTAGGAGAGGAATCCTCTGGGGCGCAATGGGCGCACTTCTCCCCCGGGGTCGTGAAGCTGGAAGTCGTCCTTCCCGTCGCGCGTGATGCGCCATCCCCCGTGGTGGAGTTCCATGTGGTGGAAGCGGCAGAGCAGGATCCCGCGGTCGATGTCGGTGCGCCCGCCGTCGCGATGCCATTCGTCGATGTGGTGCGATTCGCAGTACGAGGCGGGGCGGTCGCATCCCGTCCACCGGCAGCCTCCGTCGCGCAGGGCGAGGGCGATGCGCTGCGTGGGGGTGAAGAGGCGCTGCTCGCGGCCGACGTCGAGCGGATTGCCGCACGCGTCGACGCGCACGGGCACGATGCCGGAGTCGCAGATGTGCTGATCGATCATGGCATCCGGAACCGCACCGAGTCCGTCTTCGGCGTAACCCACGCGCGCGCCGTCGTCGTCGACCACCTGCACCAGTCGCACCCCGGCCTGCCGGGTGCCGAACACGTCTCTTGCGTCGGCGAGCGCGCCCGCGCGAAGCAGATCGATGATGAGGTCGTACTGCAGCTGCTCGTTGGTGCGCGGATCGTCGACGAGCGCCTTCGCCTTGCTCTGCTCGTCGGAGTCGACGAAGCGCGGACCGCCTCGACGTGGTCGAAGGGCCGCGTGGATGAGCGTGCTGACGAGCGCCGCGCCATGGTCGTCGTAGGCGATGCTCGCGCGGCGCACGCCGTACTGGTCGATCCACTCCCGGTACGAGCGCTTCTCGTGCCGGTCGAGGAATCGCTGCTCGGCGCCTTCAGGGTCGAGCAGGTCGCGGATCGCGCGGGCCGCAGCGCCGAGCTCTTCGGCCGTGCGCTCTGGCGCTTCGGCGACCAGCTGTTCGGCTGCCTGCGCCCACGCGGCTCGGATGGCATCGTCGGCGTCTCGTCGCTGCTGCTCGTCGACGATCCCGTCGGCCGCGGGTGGCTCGGCGAGTCCGCGTTCGATGACGTCGAACTCGGTTGTGCTGATGCGGCCGTCGCGGCGCGCAGCGCGCAGCGGCTCGCGCCAATCGATCGGTCGCCAGGTGGCATCCGGACCGTCAGCGGTCTCGTCGGGGGCATCCGGATGCTGCGGATCCAGCTTCGGGAAATCCGCTTCGCCGCCGAGCATCGCCTCACCGACGCGAACCTGTCGGGAGGCGTCGGCCTTGCTCGATCCAGTGATCTTCTGCACGAGCGAAGCGGCGTTGCGATGCCCCTCCTTCTGTGCGGCTCCGGAGTGGCCGGCGTCGCGGTGCGAGCGGGTCGCGATGACGCCGACTGCGATCAGTCGCAACTGCTCGGCGTGCTGCAGCGCTTCGTTCGCTTCACGCAGGACGGCGACGACCTCGGCATCCGTCATGGCGGTCACCGCGTGCTGCGCCTGCGTGAGCGACGCGCACGCGTCGCCCCGCTCGCGCAGGGTCGGGACGAGCGCCGCGACCTCGGTGAAAGTTGCCATACTTCATAGTGACAGAGGCCACCGACATTCGAAGATTACACTGTCGAAAACTCGGCCGCGACCCGCAGCGCCTCGAGTGCCATCGGCCAAGGCAGGCGCTCCTGCTCGAGACGCACCCCGCCCTCCGAACGGATGCGGTCGAGCGTCGCCTGCTCAGACGGGGTGAGCGCCGGCAGCACACGCACGGCGGCGCCGTTCGGGTCGGGCACCCACAGCTCTCGGTGGGCGAGGAGCGTCGCTTCGTCCATAAGCACGCTGAGCGCGTCGACGCCGTTCGATCGCAGCCGGTGCAGGATGGCGAAGCCATCGGCATCCAGATCCCCCCAATAGAGCACCCTCGACGAAAGCGCCCACGGCAGGCGGTGAATCGGCACGGCGTATCCCCCACCGTGCACGGCGACTGCGACGGACCAGTCGGGCAGCGCAAGCACCGACTCGAGGTTCTCGCAGACGATGACGATGGCGGGATTGATCGGCAGGGCCGCGAGTTCGTGGATCGGCGCGGTGACGTCGCTCAATCCGCCGGGCCGATCGTCGGGGTCGAGAAAGCGGATCCGCAGCGTCTCCGGCGATGGCACGAGGCCGAGATCCTGTTCTCCGGTGATGGCGGAGTACATCGCCTCGACCAGTGCGCGGTGCGTGCCCAGCCACTTGGTGTGCATGCCGGGGATGGGCACCTGGCGCAGTCGATACCCGGAAGACGGATGCCGGCGCAGCCACGTCAGCACCTCGAGAAGCAGCGTGAAGTCGAGGTCCGTCTGCCTGTCTATCGCTCCACCCCGACGCTGGATCGCCCCCACGATCTCTTCGCCGTCACCGAAACGCTCGCGGAGTTCCCCCGCGCGGTCGCGGATCCGCGCCCAATCGCGGTACACGACAGCGCCGGCGAATCGCGCGAGGGCGTCAGTCGTATGCAGAGACAGTCGTTCGGGCAGTTCTTGCCTGCCCGCGCTGGGCCAGTTCTTGGTCGCCCAGCCGATCTGCAGATCAGCACCCTGAACACTCCGCCACGACGCCGCCCACTCGCTCGCCGCGCGCGGGTCGGCCAGCACCTCCCGCTCGGTAGGCGGTTTCAACGGAATATCGAGCGCGACCGCCGCACCACCCCGCGCCGCCCATTCCCGACGCCCCTTCTCGACGGCTCGCGCTGCGCGTGCACGAGCCTCCGTCACGGTGACCGGCATCACTCGACCTGCTCGAACGGCACGTTCGACAGCAGCGATTGCTTGCGGGTCGGGTTCGACACCGACGTGACGGCTCCGACGTAGCTCTCGATCGTCTGGAGCAGCTTCTGCGGTGTGGCGAGGATCATGTGGAACCCGAACTCGCGGAACACGTCCATCGCCATCCGGGTGTACTGGCTGTCGGCTTTGTCGAACGCCTCATCGAGCACGATCGTGCCGTACGCGGGAACGTCCTGTTCGTCGTCGGTCAACTGGTAGCGCAGGGCTGCCGCCAAGCAGAAGATCACGAGCTTCTGCCTCTGCCCGCCCGAGAGTCCGGCGCTCGAATCATGCACGCTCAGCACGCGGCCCGCGCGGTCGACCTCTTGCGCCTGGAACGTCACGTGTTCGCGCGTGTCGAGGCAGCGCTGACGCCAGGCGTGATCGGCGCGGTCGCCGTTCTCAGCTGATTCGAGGCGATCCATGATGCGTTTCAGCGCCGCGAACCGCTGCTCGGCTCGCAGGTCGTTCTGATCCCATGACCCGTCGACGATGCCCTTCAGATCGGCCATGAACTCCGTCGCGTCCGGCGATCTCCTCGTCTTCACCCGGATCCGCAGGAAGCGGTCGGCGTCGAACAGCGACCGCCCCAGAGACGCGTTCACCGGATCGATGCGCTCCTCGATCTGCTTGGGCGCGTCGCGGATCTCGCTGAGCAGATGCCCGATCAGGTCTCGCGACTTCTCGCGCAGCAGTCGCCGGAACTTCTCTTCATACTCCGGAAGGCCGCGGGTGCGGATGCCGTCGAGCAGAGCCCGATATCCGCTGCGATCGTCGACGTCCGACGTGAGGTCGGGCGCGGTTGCAGGCCATGCGCCCCGGAACTCGGATGCCAGTCGCGCGAACGCCATCATCGAGCGGGCCCGCGCCGAGTCCGCCTCCTTCGCTGCCACATGCAGCGCGTTCGCGACCTTCAGCCCGATCTCGCCGATGTTGGAGGTGTCGATCCGCCGCTGCACGGTGCGGTACCTCTTCTCGAGCAGTGCTGCATCGGCATCCTCCAGCGTCACCCCCTGGATGTGGCCGGTCAGACGAGCGATCAGCGCGTCGGATTGCCGCAGCGCTTCGGCCGCGAGCGCCTGGGCCGCCTTCGCCGTGTCGGCTTCGGCGCTTGCGCGCTTCTGCTGCTGCTCGGCATCCGCCACCGCCTTCGATGCGTCGTCGAGCTCGCTGCTTCGAGCGGTGAGGCGAGCGAGCTCCGCCTCTCTGTCTGCGAGCGTGGCGTCGGCGGATGCAGCGTCGAACTCGGTCCAGGTGCGCTCGAGCACGCGTTTCAGCACCAGGCGTCTGGCCAGAGCGGCCTCGGTCGCCGCGAGGTGCTCGTCAAGCTCCGCTCTCGCGAGATCGGTTTCGCGCTGCGCGACCGCACGACGCTCGAGAAGGTGGTCGATCTTGGCCTGATTGTCGGATCCGAGAATCCAGTGGCTCCGGTCGTCGATCGACACACGATCGTTCTTCTCGTACCGGCGTGCCGAGGTCTTGATCTGCCCGCCCCGGGTGACGCCCCGCTCCACGTCATCGAGGTCATCCGGCCCCGCGACGCACGAGATGTCGTACGACTCCGACAACCGAGAGTGCATCCAGCTCGCGAACGGGCCCTCGGTGACCGCAATGCGGTGCAGCAGCGAGTCGCGCGCCTGCACCGGGCGCGGAGCGCCGGCATCCGCGGGCACCGCCTCGATCACGAGACGCGTTCCGAGCGAGCGCTCCTCGATGAGACGCCTCACGCGAACCAGATCAGCGTCACGCACCAGCAGGGCCGAGGCGAGCGGACGAAGCACGCGCTCGATCGCGCCGGTCCATTCGGCGTACTCGGGAGCCACGTCGATCAGTTCGCCGCCGAACGGCAGGCTCTTCTCGCTGACCCCGAGCTCGCCGACCAGCCACTCCCGCACGGCGCGCAGCCGCGGTTCGAGGTTGCTGCGGCTGTGCTTCAGCGACTCGAGCTCGGCATCGAGCTCGTTCAGGTGGCGGCGCGCATCGGCGTACCGCTCGTGGGCGGCGTGACTGCCCTCGTCGTCCTGGGTGCGGTCGAGATGTGCGCGCGCCGATTCCTGCAGAGCGGCGAACTCTGCGGCATCCGACGGCGCGTGTCCTATTCCCGCAGAACGCAGCTCGGATGCGAAGCGCTCGACGTGCGCGCGGATGCGCTCGCCCTCGCGCCGGGCGTCGTCGATGCCGCGCCGCAAGAGCCCGGCATCCGCTCCGCCGAGTTTCGCCTCGTGCATCCGCGCCTCGCTGAGCGCACGCTCGGCCTGTTGTCGCACCGCGTCGGCAGCGGTCGCTCTGTCTCGCGCGCGGGCGAGTTCCGCCACCTGATCTTCACGCTCGCCCTGCGCGAGCCTCAGATGGAGGCGATCCTGAAACGGCTCCTGCATCTCGATGAGATGCTGCAGCTCGGCTACTTCTCGCGACTGGCGTTCGTACTCGGCCGTCGCCTCTTCGAGGCGTTCGAGATGCTCGGCCTGACGACGCAACTCGACCACATGCTCGTGCGCCGCATTGAGTTCGCGGAACTGCTCGGTGGCGTTGCGCGCCTGATCGAAGGTGCCGGGCCGATCGAGCATGAACGCACGAAACAGAGTGTCGAGGTTGCCCAGGTTCTTGGCCGACTGCGTCTTGTGCAGCAGGTGCAGGGCGTTGTCGCCGCTGATGCCGAACACCCGCCGCATCCGGGTGAAGAAGCCGCCGTGACTGCCCGTCGAGACGAACGCGTCGGGGAACGCGGCCTTGAGACGACGCGCTTCGATCCCCTTCGCGACGAACGGCGCGAGCTCGGTCAGCGCGACTTCCGTGCGCAGCAGCAGGAATGCGTCTTTGAGGTCGGCGCGCGCCGTCTGCGTGCCGGGCAGGTGGAAGAGCCGAACGAGGCTCACCGGCGCATCGTTCTGGTTCTCGAAGCGCAGCAGAATCGCGCTCCAGGTCGCTCGCGGGCGAAGGTAGGTGCTGACGGCCCGGTCTTCGAGCTCGTCGGCCTCTTTGCTCCACGCCCCGCGCACGTAGCTGACGAGGCCGCGGTCATCGGCACGTGACGAGGCGTCCTGCGCGGCTGCGTTGAAGCGCAGCCACCGTTCCGGTGTCAGCACGGCGGCGATCGCATCCAGCAGCGACGATTTGCCGGACCCGGATGCCCCGGTGATCAGGTGCCCCTTGCGGGAGACGTCGATGCGGTGGGCTCCGTCGAAGGTGCCCCAGTTGACCACTTCGAGTCGCGCGAGGCGCCATTGCCCCGGGCGCAGGTCGTCTTCCGCGGCGGCTTCTGGATGCATCTCAAGCAACGTCATCTTCGGCCCCCTCGTCGTCATCGGGCGTCGCGATCTCCAGTTCGGCGACCACGCCGCTGCTGTCGCGTTCGCCCGAGCGAATCCGCGCGTACTCGGCGGCGATGATGCGCACCTGATCGGCATCGACCAGCATCCGCAGCACGGGCGAGATCTCGACGCGCTCGTCGGTGAGCGCGTGGACGACCCGCAGCTTGTTGCGCATCTTCAGCCACGAGGCGTTCAGTCTCTTGGCGAAGTCCGTCTCGTCGCGGTCTTCGGTGCGGAAGGGCACGAGTTGCTCGAAGACGTCGTCTCTTCCGACGATGACGCGCCCGTCGTGCTCGCCGCTGAGCAGCATCTGCCGCAGCACCAGCAGCATCGCGGTGTCGATGAAGGTGAGCTGCTCGGATCTCACGGCGACGGGGGCGTCCTGTTCGCCGGTGTCGGCGTTGCGCACGAAGGCGAAGCCGGCGTCGCGGTCGAGCACCAGATCGAGGAAGAGGTCGTGCAGCCGAGATCGGATGCTCGCTTCGTCGGCGAGCAGCGCCGACCACGGGCCCGGCGCGCGGGCGGCTGAGAGGTACGGCCCCTGGATCAGCTTCAACAGCGCACGTCGGGCGTCGATGCTGAGCGTGCCGGTGTCGCCAGGCCACCTGGCGCTGGCGGCCATCTCGTGGGCCGCTGTCGTTGCATCCGTCTCGGTCACAGAACCCTCCCCGTGAAGCGATAGCTGGGTATCCGCGCGGCCCTGGTCACGGCATCCGCGCCGACCCAGGTGACGCGTTCCGGGCCGCTCGCCACCCCTTGCGCGGCGCCGATGGCCAGCAGTCCGACGACACTCGCGACCCCCTGCGTCGCCGGGAAGCGCTCGAACACCCCGCCGACCGTGACCGCGTCGACGTCTTTCAACATCTGGTTCACGTTGCCGGTGAGCTCGTCGAAGTCGATCTCAGTCTCGCGCGCGAGTGCGCGCAGCTCTTCGATGCTGACCGGAGCTGCCTCATGGGTGATGACTGCCTCAGGTGCGTCGTATGCGGCGGGGTCGTGCAACCGAAGCGCGCCGGCGCTGCGCATCGGCACGGCAGAGAGCGACAGGCTGATCTCGGTCGCCTTGTACGGCTTGATCCGGATGCTTGCGGCGTGGCCCGCGGCGAGCGCGCCGCGCAGCTCTCGGCGCAGCACGCGATCGCGCTCGTACTCTTGCGACTGCACGTAGCGGCGCAGTCCCCTCGCAAACGTCGTGATGACGTCGTGTATCTCGCCGCTGCGCTCTTTCAGCGTGCGCAGCAGCTGGCGCAGAAAGCGGCGTTCGGCGGCGCTCAGCGCGCCGGCGAAGTCGCGCTCGAGCACGCGCCGGATGTCGTCCTCGAACTCCTGGCCGCGCTCGGGGTCGAGCACGAGTCCGGCGAATCCGGTGAAGCTGCGCCCCGCGTCGGATTCGTCGATCATGTTCACGCCGCGGAAGATGTCGTCGAGCACGGTGCGCTGGGCGGCATCCGATTCCAGCACCCGCGCGCGCAGGTCGCGATTGAGCTGCTCGAATTCTGCGCGGACCCGTGCAAAATCGCTGGGGATGTCTTCTGCCATGGCGAGGATGTCACGCACGCGCTCGACGGCGCGCTCGTGGTCGACCGGTGGTGACTCGCCGCGGTTGATCGCGTCGATCTCTGCGTCGATCTGCGCGCGCTGCTCTTCGAGCCGTGCGATGCGGGTGCGCGCGTCGGGGTCGGAATCGACGGCCAGGCGGTGCAGCTGGGATGCGATGCTGGCCAGCCGCGATTCGGTCGCCGCCTGCCGCGGCTGCGCGAGCTGTGCGAGAAACCGGCTCGCCGTCAGCGCGGCCGGCGACAGCTCGAAGGTCTCGCCTCGGCTTGTCTCGGCGGGTCGCCGCACGAGGTAGCCGGCGGTGCGCCAGTCGGCGCAGTACGCCTTCGCGGTGCCGGGCAGGTCGAAGCCGTGTGCGCGCAGTTCGTCGAGGTCGGCGTCGATGCGTTCGTAGAGGTCTTCGCTCTCGATGCGGCGCTC
Source organism: Microbacterium sp. AR7-10 (assembly GCF_001878835.1). Classification (NCBI taxonomy): domain Bacteria; kingdom Bacillati; phylum Actinomycetota; class Actinomycetes; order Micrococcales; family Microbacteriaceae; genus Microbacterium; species Microbacterium sp. AR7-10. The sequence continues at coordinate 116,670 of NZ_MJIR01000036.1, forward strand.
TTCGCCGCCGAGGTGGGCAGCGAGTACCGAGACCATCACCGGCGCATTGTCGGCGCGCAGCATGCGCCACGCGACGTGCTCGTCGAGCAGTCGCGTCAGCGCGTGCGCCTGTGCCAGTGCGGTCATGGGGTCTCCTCAGATGGGATCTCGCCCATCTTGAGGGATGCTACCGACAGTGGCCGACGCGGTCCTGCTGGGCCACCGTCTGATACTGGGTAATGTCCGCGCGGGAGGGGAAGGTGTTAGTCGGAAGCCGACCCGTCCGAGGACGGATCCACCCCGCGCTTCCGAGCGCCGAACAGCGCAGCCGCCTTCCCGCGGATGCTGTCGGCGGCGCCGGAAATCGCCGCTCCGGCGTCCTTCACGGCGGTCACCGCACGGGCCTCGTCCGGCACGCCATCGCCGTCGAGGTCGACCGAACGGAACACCTCAGCACTCTTGCTCACCGTGCCGGCGACTCCGACTCCAGCGCGTTTCACTGCCGTGAGGGCGCGGGCTTCATCGGGGATGCCGTCGCCATCCAGGTCCACGGATCGGAAGGCTTCGGTCGCGGTGCTCAGCACGCCCCACACGCTTTCGCCGAAGTCCTTGACGTTGCCCGCTGCAGAGTCGAAGGCGAGCATGGCGCGTGACGGCTCGGCGTCCGTCGGCTTCTCGTAGTCTTCCAGCCACTCCGGGAAGCCCACCGGCGGCTCCGGAAAGGCCATGCGCGCGGCCTTGACGACGTCGCGCCCGAAGGTGAAGCTGCCGACGCCTCCGATGACGGCCCCGACGCCGAACGGGATCGCCTTGCCGACCGCGCCGGCGCTGAGCTTGCCACCGAGCTTGATGGACTCGCGTCCCAGCGCGATCGTCAAGGGCGCGAGAGCCGATTCGGGAAGCTGCTCGGTCAGCACCTCGCCCCAGCCCTTGGGCAGCGCCTTGCCGACGACGCCGGAGGCTGACGACTTCGCGGCGCTTACGCCGCCGATACCGACAGCGTTCATGACCATCTTGTTCACCTGGCTCTGCGACTTCTGCCCGAGAAGCATCCCCAACACGAGCGGCTTGGCGCGCTCAGGATCGTCAACGGGGATCCCGTGCAGCTCGGCCACTGCAAGGACGTAGAGGGCGCTCGTCTCGTAGAAGAACAGCACGTCAGCAACGCCGAGCCCGAGGGCGATCGGAACGCCGAGGCCCGGGATCGCGGCGGATGCTCCGACCCCGCTGCTCGTGATAGTCACCGTCGCGACGTACCGGCTGTCGAGTTCCTTGAGCATTTCGGTCGGTGTCGCCTGCGGCTTGGCACGTCGGACCGAACGCAAATACTCCAGGACGACCGGACGCTGCACGGAGATGGCTTTGTACATCTGGGCCTGGAAGCCCTCGGTCTGCGCTGCTTCGCGGGCCTTCCCGACGACGACATCGGGCGCGATGCCCGACGCCGGAGTTGCAGTCTCGTCTGCGGCCGGGTTACCTGCGGGTTCAGTCATGGGGTTCTCCTCGCGTCAGGGCGAGTGTATTGGAGGGCAGGGACATGTCTGCAGTTGCGGGTGTCAAGTCTCGAGCGTCAAGAGTGCCCAGGCACCCTCGGAGCTCGTTCGGTGCACATCTCTGATGACATCCCGGCAAGTGGCAAAACGCGTCCGCTCTGCCAATCCTGTGGTTCCGGCGCCAAGGCCGAAGCGGCGAATGTGAGCCACTCCGGGATGGAGGCGGCGAACCGGCTCACGGCTTATCTACAGCCACCACAGTGTCGTAGAGCCCGTATCGCCGTAGCCCTTCGTGCGATTCGATGCCCGTGTACGACAGGGACGCGTCTTCGTACCTGCGGAATGCGAACACGGCCTGATTCATGTGTCCAGCGTTGAAGACGCCGAGCGAGACGAGCAGGTTGAAGTCCGCAACCGACAGACCAGTTACCGCCTTGAACAGCTCCGGCTCGATCTTCGTGATGACGTCGTACAGCGTGTTCTCGCGGTAGTCCGTCAGGTACATGAACGCGGGGATCCGGGTGGCGAACTTGATCAGCTTCTCCTGGATCTGCTTCCGCTTGGACTTGTACTCCTTCTCCTCCGCAGTCAGTTGCTTCTTCTCGCCGGGTGTGATGTCGTCGCCCTTCTCCTTCTTGGCCTTCGACACCGCCTCACTCTTGTTCACGACTGTCTCGAAGACGTTCGACCCGAGCGCGCGGAAGCCCTCGATGTTCATGACGGCGTCCATGGCCTCCTTCGAGTCCATGATCTTCTTGAGCGTCCCGTTGTCGACGTTGACGAGAACTGCCGACTCCCATTTGCGCGCGAGGAGCGTCGCCGAGGTGCCCGACATGGCGATGTCGAGGATGCCGGCGGCGTCCACCTGTGTCATGTTCGACCCGTCATACGCGAGAACCGGCAGGAAGCTCACCAGCTCCTCGACGGCCTTCTCGGGGTTCGGGTTCTCGGGCGCCAGCCCGCGGCCGTACTCGCTGATCTGCCGCAGCGCCCGCGTGGGCGCGAAGTCGAACACGAAGCAGACCGGCTTCAGGATCGCCTCCTCGTGCGGGTCGTCGCCGTTCGGGTTGCGGATGCTCCAGGGCGACTGCACTCGGAACGCCGCCTGGAAGTACGTCTCCGGCGCCTGCAAGTTGCGCAGCATCAGGATCGACGACCACTGAGGCACCGTGACGCCGGTCGTCAGCTTGCCGACGGTGAGGGTGATCGTCTTCGTGTCGTGCCCGTTGCCGATCGCGTCGCGGACCGGCGGCAACGCCGCGAGCCCGACGCCGATTCCGGGAGCGGAGACATTGATGACCGTGTAGTCGTGCCAGAACGCGTTCTGCGGTTCGGCGAGCAGGTTGCCCATGGCCGCACAGGATGCCGTACGCGGCAGCATCCACAGCGAATGCTGCATGTACGGCAGCAGCCGGGTATCGGAGTACGGGAACGGCGGGCGTGTACCGGCTTTCAGCGCATCGACCTGCGTCGGCATGTACGAACCACGGATGATGTCGAGCCATTTCTGCACGTCGTCCTTGTGCACGAACTCGGCGTCGGCGCCGGCGCCCTTCGCTTCGAAGAACGCGTTCAGATCGAACTCGTCAAACTCCCCCTGGTGCGCGATCGCGACCAGCTCTTCGGGCATCTGGTAGGTGAGCAATCGCATCTCAGGCAGCGACGCGTAGGGGTTCGGCTCGTCAGGATGCTCTGCCGCGAACTGCGCCTTCGCTCGCTGCTCGTCGGTGTACGTCCAGTTGAAGATCTGCTCCTCGATGAAGCGCCCCTCGTTGAGCACCTTGAACGGTGTGCCCGAGAGGTAGAGGTAGGCGGATGCCTTGATCGGCACGAACGCGTCCTCATCGCTGCCGCGCTCCTCGAGCTCTTCGGCGAACGTCTCCTCCGCGGCAGAGAACTCGATCTTCTCCTCCTTCTTCGCGTCGTCTTCGCCCTCGAACAGCTCCTTGGCCGCGTCGCGCCACGCGCCGAAGTGGTACTCGTCGAATACGACGAGGTCCCACGTGAGCTCGGTGAGCCACTTGTGCTTGGGCTTGAAGTTGCCGGCCGCGTCACGACCCATGAGATCCTGGAATGACCCGAAGAAGACGAGCGGATGCTCGGGGTCGACCGTTGACGGATCGCCCTCGTTCTTGCGCGAAAGGTACTGCCAACCGTTGAAATCGACGTGCGTCTTGAGGTCGGTGTCCCACGCGTCTTCCACGGCCGGTTTGAAGGTCACGACGAGGATGCGCTTCGCCTCGAGCTTCTTGGCCAGCTGGTACGTGGTGAATGTCTTGCCGAAGCGCATCTTCGCGTTCCAGAGGAATTCCGGCACAGCATCAGAGTCCTTCGACCAGCGGTCTTGGTAGTACCAGTAGGTCTTGTCGACTGCCGCCCGCTGCTCGTCGCGCATGCCGAAGGTCGCGTGGTGGGAACCGGAGTAGCTCTCGTTGGCCCGGAGTTCGGCGATCGCAGTGCGGACGTCGTCGGCTGTGCAGCGCATCCACTCGCGACTGGACTCGAAGACGACATTCTCGAAGCCCTTCTCGATCAAGCGCTCGCGGACGTCGCGGTCGGTGAATATGCTGCCGTCTTCGCGATCGGCCGGCTCGTCGACCTCGAGTGTGTAATCGACCCGAGCTTGACCCTGTGACTGCTTGATGCGGTCGTTCACGTTCGCCTGCGTTGTCTGCCCGACTTTCAGGCAATCCCGCCAGCGTTCTGCGACCTCGCCGGACGACCATGCGTAGATGCGGAGGCGGGCTTCCGGCTTCGGCTCGAAAAGTTCGACGGAGCGCTCAGGCATCGTCGGGATCCGGGACATCAAGGAGGGTCGCATCGTGCGCGGCAACCTGAGACTCGATGAAGGCGATCTCTTCAGCTGTTAGATCGTAGCGCTCGTAGAGGAGCTCGTCGGTCCACAATCTGTCGAGCGGCAGATCCGGAACGAAGGCATACACACCTCGCGCGGCGTCCTGGGTTGACTTGCGCAGAGACACTAGGAAGCGAGCGAAACGCGTCTCAAGGTAGCGGGCGTAGTTGGCCGCTTCGCGAGATGAGTCGAACCTGCCCGCGACGAGATAGGTCTCAGTGCATGCGGTGCCCGGGCCAGCCATGATCGGACGACCCAAGAACTTCGTCTCGACAGCCGCGCTCGTACCCTGAACCCGAGTCATCAGCACCTTCCACTCGTCGACCCAGCCACGATTGATCGGCAACTCACCTCGCTCGATCCAGTCAACACGCTGGTTCGCGTACAACTTAACCGGCTCGGACATGCCGGCGGCGTTCGGATTCCCTTTGAAGTTGGTGGGGAGCCCGAAAGGCTTACGACTTGAGACGCGAGCGTCGAGAGTTGGCTCGTTCTTGGCTCGGACCTTCTCGAGTATCGGAACGGCCGCGTTCCACCTGACGAGGATGTCGTATGCGTCAAGATAGCGTTCCTCGGCTTCGCCGGCGGGCTGTCCGTCCCACATCGTCTGTATGCGACAAGGCCCATCGTGGTCTCGATCCCAAAGGAAGTAGGAGATGCCGCCTCGGATCTTCACTCCGGGAAATGCCTCGTAAAGCTTCGGATAGTCGACAATGCCCCGTATGCGGTGGTCGCCGAGCATGCGGGATCGAAACGCATCAAGCCCTTTTCCGCCCGCGAACCATCGGGAAGGGGTGACGAAGATGCCGTAACGCGGGTCTAGTGCAAGTGCGTTCTCAACGAACAGCTGATAAATGGGGGCTGCGGATGTGCCGTGGCCCCCATCATCAAGTTGATACGGCGGGTTCCCGATGATGACGTCGAACTGCATGTCGGCTCCGAACAGCTCGTTGACGCGAGCCTTGATGTTGTCAGTGTGAATGAAGGCGTAGGCGTGGGTCTCGAGGAACTCGTCGCGAGCGTACTCTCCCTCTGACGCTCCGCAGTACCTGCATTTGCCGGTCCCAACCTGCTCAACGAGCTCCTCGTCGCCCGTCAGAGGATTCGAGCGGCGCTCCTTCCTGCGGCCGGTCCAGGTGTGCTCAGTCCGGTCGAACCAGATGTTTCCCCAGTCCCGGTCGAACGACTTCGCGATCGAGAACTTGCCCGTAGCGTCCTTGGAGCAGTACACACTGCGCCGCGCGAGCAGCGACGTGAGGCGCGTGATACCGATTCCGAAGACCTGCTTGGTGAGGATGTGGTCGACACGCTCCTCGAGGTCGGGGATCTGCGACGCCAGGCCCTCGGTCAGACGCCGGGTGATCTCCCGGAGGAAGACGCCCGACTTCGTGAACGGGTCGAGGAACGTCACGGTCGAATCGGCCCAGATCGACTTGCCAGCGTTAGATTCAGCCCATGCCTGCTCGAGGGTGTCGAGCATCTGGTTCGCGAATTCGGGCGGCGTGAAGACCTCGTCGTTCGAGAGATTGGCGATACAGGTGAGGACGTCGGGGTTATGACCCTGGAGGGTGAAGGATGCCTGGAGGGTCATGACGCGGCGATCTCCTTCACGGTCATCGCCGGGTAGGTCTGCACCGGCGTGAAGATCTCGTGCTCTTCGAAGTGCGCGAACAGACCTTCCGACGCCGCGGCACGCTGCGTGAGGCTGTCGTAGCGGAAGTCGCGTCGCTGGAACTTGCCCAGCCCGAGGTACGCCCACTCCGGGAAGGTGATCGGCTCCCCCGCTGCGGTCGTCATCTTCAGCGCATCGCCCTGCACGACGTTGACCGCCAGTACGGCCGTGGCGGCATCCAGCCAGACGTCTTCAGACTTCAACTTCAGGTACCGGGCGAAAGTACCCAGCAAGTTCTCGCGGCACTCCTCTGCGTTGTCTGCCAGCAGTTCGATGCCGTAGATGCACATGAGCCCGAACAGCGCGTAGTGACGCCTCTCGAAATCGCTCTTGCCATACCGCGCTTCGACGGACGCGAGCTTGCGCTCGAGGACGGGCACGAGGAAGTTGCCCGACCCACAGGCAGGCTCGAGAAATCGCGAGTCGATCCGCTCGGTCTCGCTCTTGACGAGATCGAGCATGTCGTCGACCAGCCAACGAGGCGTGAAGACCTCTCCGTGATCACTGACACGCTGCTTCGACTTGACCAGCTTCTCGCCGACCATCGCCGCCCTCCCCTGGGTTCCCTCACCCCGGATCGGTACTTGTACCCGGGTGCGTTAACCCTGGCACAAGTGGCGGACATTCCTCACGCTGGTCAGGTGCCCCGCGTCCCCTCCCCTGCTGCCGCTCGCATCGGCGAGCTGATCGCGGACGAACGCAGGCGTCGCGGCATCACGCAGGACGAGTTGGCCGTGCTGACACAGATCGATTCGTCGAACATCCGCGGCTACGAGAAGGGCCGCGCACTGATGGGCATCCCGACGCTGGTGCGCATCGCGGATGCACTCAAGGTCGAACCGGGGATGCTGCTGGACGGCGTCACGGTGGACATGTTCGCTCTGCCCGCCGAGGACGGACGTCGGCGGGCGTAGGAGGGTCGCTGCGTTTCGACTCGCTTCGCTTGCTCAACGACCTGGGGCGCTCGCTCAACGACCGGGGGTGCTCGCTCAACGACCCGGCCTCGTCACGCTTCGTCACATCCATTCGCTGGAATACGACGATCCGCTTAGCGTTTAGTCCACGTGAAGCGCACTCCGCGCAGACAATTGGAGTCCCCTTGAGCACCTCTTCATCCACCGCGCGCGCCCAGAAGGCGCCCGACACCCGAAGCCCGGCACGCAAGCTGCTGACGTCATTCGGTTTCCAGATCATCGCCGCCCTCATCCTGGGCATCGGCGTCGGACTGATCGCCGTCTCGCTCGGCGCCTCAGCCGAGAACCCGACCCCGCTGTCGGACACGCTCGACCGCATCGGCAGCTCGTACGTCACGCTGCTGCGTGCGGCCGTGGTCCCGCTGATCTTCACTGCGATCGTGGCGAGCATCTCCAACCTGCGCCGCGTGCAGAACGCGGCCCGCCTCGCGGGTCAGACGATCCTCTGGTTCGGCATCACCGCGTTCATCGCCGTGATCATCGGCATCGCCCTCGGTCTGGTCATCCAGCCCGGCTCGAAGGCCGGCGCCGGCCTCGAGACCGGCGACCCGTACACGGTCGGCACCTGGTGGAACTTCCTGCTCGGGCTCATCCCGCAGAACTTCCTCGGACTCACCGTCTCGACCAACCCCGGCCCGGTCGAGGGCACGCTGGTGTCGAACGTGAACTTCAACATCCTGCAGGTCATCGTCGTGGCCGCGGTCGTCGGCATCGCCGCTCTGAAGGCCGGCCGCAAGGCCGAGCCGTTCCTCGCCTTCACCGAGTCGCTGCTGAAGGTCATCCAGCGCGTGCTGTGGTGGATCATCCGCATCGCCCCGATCGGCACCTTCGGCCTCATCGGCGCCGCCGTCGTCAAGTACGGCTGGGACAAGCTGACCTCGCTCGCCTGGTTCGCCGGCGCGATCTACATCGGCCTCGCCCTCGTGATCTTCGTGGTCTACCCGATCCTCGTGAAGACCCACGGCCTGTCGATCAAGCAGTACTTCTCGGGCGTCTGGCCCGCCGTGCAGCTGGCCTTCGTCAGCCGCTCGTCGATCGGCACCCTGCCGCTCACCGAGCGCGTCACCGAGCGCAACCTCGGCGTGCCCCGCGGCTACGCGTCGTTCGCCGTGCCGCTCGGCGCGACCACCAAGATGGACGGCTGCGCCGCGATCTACCCGGCCATCTCCGCGATCTTCGTCGCGCAGTTCTTCGACATCCAGCTGAGCTTCATCCAGTACCTGCTGATCGTGATCGTCTCGGTCGTGGGTTCGGCCGCGACCGCGGGCACCACCGGCGCCATCGTGATGCTGACCCTCACCCTGTCGACCCTGGGCCTGCCGCTCGAGGGCGTCGGACTGCTGCTCGCCATCGACCCGATCCTCGACATGGGCCGCACCGCGGTGAACGTCGCGGGCCAGGCGCTGGTTCCGACTATCGTCGCCAAGCGCGAGGGCATCCTCGACGAGGAGCTCTACAACGCTCCTCGCAACGGCCTGCCGTTCGCGGAAGACATCGACGACGCGGATGCCGTGGAGCCGGATGCCACGAAGGAGCCGGCCGGCGCTCGCTGACCTCGCTCACCCGCAGAAAGCGCCTCGCCCTGTCAGGGCGGGGCGCTTTCTGCATCCGGATGCCCTGGCATCCCCCGACCCGCGCCGGTGACGTCAGCGCGAGCGGCGCTCCTCCTCCAGCTCGCGCCGCAGGTCGCCGTTCTCGTCTTCCAGATCGAGCACACGGCCGATGCCGGCGAGGTTCACCCCGGCATCCCGCAGCTCGGCGACCCGGCGCAGGCGGTCGATGTCGTCGTCGCTGTACCGCCTCGTTCCTCCGTCGCTGCGGAACGGAGTCAGCAGCCCTCGTCGCTCGTACAGCCGCAGCGTCGCCTCGGGGACATCGGCGAGATCGGCCGCGACGGCGATCCCGTACACCGGAGTTGCACCGTCGCGGTCGGCCATTCGGCATCCATCCTCGTACTTGAAATCTGTTCGAACTGGAGCTATAAATATACATCACCAGATGCAGATTTCCTGCATCCGCAACAGCGCCGCCGGCCGGCGGCCCATAGTGAGAGGAGAACACCATGGCCATGACCCTCGACCCGATCAGTCAGCTCGATCGTTTCGCTGCGAGCGTGCTGGACTCCGTACGCGCCCCGCGCGTGATGCCCGTCGACCTCTGCCGCGACGGCGACCGCTATGTCCTGCATGCCGACATCCCGGGCGCCGACCCCGGCTCGATCGACGTCGATCTCGACGGCTCGCAGCTGTCGATCCGCGCCCAGCGCACCGCCGACACCGGCGAGGGCATGCGCTGGATCGCCCGCGAGCGCGGCACCGGAAGCTACTTCCGGCAGTTCACGCTCGGCGACGGCGTCGACCTCGAGCGCATCAGCGCGTCGTACGACAGCGGCGTGCTCTCGGTGATCATCCCGGTCAGCGAGCGCGCGAAGCCGCGCCGCATCCAGGTCGAGTCGACCGACACCCGCGAGGCGATCAGCGCCTGATCCGCAGCGGGGAGCGCCCGCCCGGGCGCTCCCCGCCCTGATCCGGAAAGGAATGTCTCATGTCCCCCTCCCCCGACCTCCGCCGGTTCCTCGCCGAGATGGAGTTCCCCGCCGCGAAGGACGACCTGGTGCGCGAAGCCATCCGCGACGGGCTCGACCGCGACGACATCGCCGCCATCGAGCAGCTCCGCGGGTACAGCTACAGCGCCCGGTGGCAGATCCTCACCGCGCTGCGCCTGGGCCGCCCGTCCGCTGACGCCCTCGTGCCTGCCTGAGCTCGCAGCGCCCTGGCCGCGTGGCACCTGAGCGCCGGGCACCCGGCGCTCAGGTGCGCAGCGACATCCTCGTGTCGAGCGCGAGCTCTTCGGCATCCATCGCTGCGATCAGCTCGTGCATGACCTCCTCGCTGAGGTTGCCGGCGCGCCGCTCCTCCAGCAGCAGGTCGCGGCGCACCGACAGCCAGCCCTTCGCCATCGCCGCGAACTGCTCCGGCGACGGCCGCACCGGCCGCTCTTCCGCCGGCTCCTCGCCGGCCTGGTCGGCGCCCGCCTGCATGCGCACGAGACGCTCGGCATACGCGTCGAACGCCGGCAGCCGCTCCTCGCCGTGCTCCTTCGCCCACGCGCGCCTCGCCTCGCGCAGGTAGGCCTTGCCGACGTCGCGGCTGCGTTCGCGCACGGATGCCAGCTGTCTGGCATCCTCCCGCGCCTCCTCGTCGTCCACGACCCCCAGCGCACCGATCAGCCACGGCAGGGTGAGCCCCTGCAGCAGCAGGGTGCCGACGGTCACGACGAAGGCGACCACGACGATCGCGTCGGCCGCCCGCGCATCGAGACCCGCGAGATCGGCCGCGGCGAGCGCGGTGGCCAGCGTGACCACTCCGCGCATGCCGGCCCACGAGATCACCGCGTTGTCGCGCCACGAGAGCGTGGTCTCGGTCAGCCGGCGCCGCAGCTGCTCCTCGGTGAGCGGGCGCCGACGACGACGCCTGTTCGCGAGCGGAAGCGCCTTCTTCGCCGCCGACATCTTCTCCCACCGACGCAGACGCAGCTTCGTCCAGCGCTGGCCCCACGCGCCCGCCGGGTACACGAAGAGCGGCCGCACGACGAGCACCGCCAGCAGGACGATCACCGCCAGCAGCAGGATCGTGCCTCCCTCGCCGTCTTCCAGCTCGCCGATCACGCGCGGCAGCTGCAGCCCGATGTACGCGAACACGAACGACTCGAGCAGGAAGTCGGCCGAGAGCCACAGCGGCGCCTCCTGCTGCCTGGTCGCGTAGCTGGTCTTCGGAGCGTTGAAGCCGACGAACAACCCCATCGCGACCACCGCCAGCACGCCCGACCCGAGCAGCTGCTCGGCGATCGCGTACGCGCCGAACGGCGCGAGCAGACCGAAGGTGCCGTTCACGACCGGATCGTCGACGCGCATCCGCAGCTGGTGCAGCGCGATACCGAACACCAGCCCGACCGCGCCCCCGATCACCACGGCGAGCGCGAACTGCCAGATCCCGTCCCAGATCGACACCGTGGCGCCGGCGACGATCGCCGCGAACACCCGGAACATGGTCAGCGACGTGGCGTCGTTGATCAGGCTCTCCCCCGACAGCACCGTCATCACCCGCCGCGGCAGGCCGAGCCGGCGGCCGATGGACGCCGCAGACACGGCATCCGGAGGGGCGACGATCGCCCCCAGCAGCAGGGCTCCCGGCAGGGTCAGCTCGGGCATCACCCACCACGCCAGCAAGCCCACGACGACAGCGGTGACGACGACGAGACCGACACCCAGCCGTCGGATCTGCGGCATCGCCCGGTGGAAGCTGAGGAACGACACGTCGAGCGCCGCCGAGTACAGCAGCGGCGGCAGCACGACGTTCAGCAGCAGGTGTCCGTCGATCGCGATATCCGGCACGAACGGGAGGAAGGATGCCAGCAGCGCGACGACCGTGACCAGCAGCGGTGCGGGCCATCCTCTTCGGCGGGCTACGGCTGCGACCGCCACGGCGCCGACGACGATGAAGAAGATGCTGGACTCCATTCCAGGAAGGGTACGCCCTGGGTGCGCCCCGGTGATCCGCTCGGGGATGCGTCCGGGGATCTGCGCTGGATCCGCCCGGTGCGGAATGCGCGCGCGGCGACCGACGTTGTCCTCTGACGATGACTACTCCCGCGCTCTCCGTCCTCGATCTCGTTCCCGTCCGCACCGGCCAGACCAGCGCGCAGGCCATCGCGTCGTCGATGCAGCTCGCCCAGCACGCCGATGCGCTCGGGCTCACCCGGTACTGGTTCGCCGAGCACCACAACATGCCGTCGGTGGCATCGACCACACCGCCGGTCCTGATCGCCGCCGCGGCCGCGCGCACGCAGCGGATCCGCGTCGGCTCGGGCGGCGTCATGCTGCCCAACCACGCGCCCCTGATCGTGGCCGAGCAGTTCGCCGCCCTCGAGGCGCTCGCACCGGGACGCATCGACCTCGGCATCGGCCGGGCACCGGGCAGCGACCCGGTGATCACGCATCTGCTGCGCCAGTCGGGCACGACCGGAGACGTCGACCGCTTCCCCGCGCACGTGCAGGACATCGCCGCGATGGTGCAGTCCGACGGCGCGACGGTGCGCTTCACCAGCGGCGGCGAATACGGCGTGAAGGCGACGCCCGCGGCATCCGGATCCCCCACGATCTGGCTGCTGGGCTCGAGCGACTACTCCGCCCAGCTCGCCGCCGCGCAGGGGCTGCCGTACGTGTTCGCGAACCACTTCGCGGGAGTCGGCCTGGAGCGCGCCCTCGACCTGTACCGCTCGCAGTTCCGCCCGTCCGAGACGCTCGACGCGCCGCTCACCTTTCTCACCGCGAACGTGGTCGCCGCGCCGTCGGCGGAGGAAGCGGAGGCCCGCGCCCTGCCGCAGCTGCGCGCGATGGCGCGCTTGCGCGGCAACAAGCCGATGAGGCCGCTCGAGACGGTCGACGAGGCGCAGCGCGGCGCGGCTGAGCATCCGGATGCCCAGGAGCAGACCCTCATCGACGCGATGCGTCAGCGCTGGCTGATCGGCGAGGGTGCCGAGGTTCGGTCGTCTCTGGCCGCATTCGCCGCGCAGCACGGCGTCGACGAGATCATGGTGTCGCCGGTCGCCGGCGCCTACGACGGCGAGCCGCTCGATGCGGCCACCGGGCGCGCGCAGACCCTCGACCTGCTGGTGGCGTAGGCCGCGCCGCCCTTCACGGGGTGCGGGGTCAGTTGCGTACGTTTTCGGGGACGGAACCGTACGTTTGTGACCCGCGGAGGCGCGGGTCGGCGCCCACGATGACTCCTGTGGTCACCGCGCACGATGGCGCCTTGCTTGTCCACAGATTGCGCGGATCCGAACGTTGCCCACAGCAGCTGGGCCATGCACGGGTCCGCGGTCGGTCGCAGGTCGACCATGGAGAGATGCGAGCCAGGACGCCTCTTCCCCCAACACTCGGTGAGCGGTTCACCGTCAAAGAGGCGTCCGGCGCGGGCGTCCCGCGGCGGCGCCGGGACGCTCCGGACCTCGCCCGGCCGTATCGCGGCATCCGAGTCACGACGGAACCCGAGACGTTCGACGACCGAGTGACGGCCTACGCTCCGCGTCTTGCTGCGGATCAGCGCTTCGGCGGTAGGACGGCGGCGCGCATCTGGCGGATGCCTGTGCCTTCGACGTGGGAGAAGGACGAGACACTCCATGTGTTCGTGCCCACAAGCGGTTCCCGCCCGCGCACTGCCGGTGTCACCGGGCGTCGTCTTGCCCCGGAGCGGCTCACCCTCCATCGGATCGACGATGTGCCTGTACTCGATCCTGTCGCGACGCTCTTCTCCTGCGCGAAAGGGCTCACCAAGCTCGAAGCGGTGACCCTGATCGACTCGATCCTCACCACCGCGACGAACTATCCGGGGCTCCGCCTGAGCCGTCCGCACGTGACGATCGACGACATTGCGGAGCGCCTCAATGTCTGGAACCGCTTTCCGGGATGTGGCACGATCCGCGAGGCTCTGGCACTCGCCTCCTACGACGTCGAATCGCCGAAGGAGACCGAGACCCGACTGCTCATGCGGACGTGCGGGCTGCCAGAGCCGGTGGTTCAGTACAGAGTTCTGAACGGCCTCATGCTCGTCGCGCGCACCGATCTCGCGTACCCCGAACTGAAGATCGCGATCGAGTATGAAGGCGATGGGCATCGTACGAGTGCCGAGCAGTGGCGGCGAGACATCCGGCGTCAGCGAGAGCTGGAAGCGCTCGGCTGGATCGTGATCCGCCTCACCCAGGACGACCTCAACGATGCCGACGCGCTGATCAGACGAATCCGCGGCGCCATAGCATCCCGCTCGGCCTGACCCGCCCGGCGGGTCCCATCCCTTGCGAGGTCAGTCTCGTACGCTTTCGGCCAGATCCGCGTGCACAACTGACCCCGCACACGAGCGGAGCGGGTCGTGTGCGCACGCCGACGCACCCATGTCCGCCTGCGGGGTCAGTAACGTACGCTTTCGGGCAGATCCGCGTACACAACTGACCCGGCACACGGGTGGACCGGGCGCCGCGGCGGACCACGCGCCGCGAAGGGCCGGCGCGCCGCGGCGGACCACGCGCCGCGAAGGGCCGGCGCGCCGCTGCGGGGTCAGATACGTACACTTCCGGGCGGATCTGCGTGCACAATCGACCCCGCACGCCGGCGGCGCGGGCCCGCACGCGAGCGGATGACCCCGTACCCCGGCGAGCAGGGGCCCGCGGGCTACGCCTCGGGTTCGCCGTGCAGCAGCGCGCGCAGCCAGTCGCGGGCCTCGACGAACACGCCGTCGGCGTATCGCTCGGGGTAGTGCACGATCCGGCGGTCAGCGCGCGGGTACGAGCCGAGGAAGACGACGCGGGGGCTGAACCGCCGGATGCCGAGCAGCGCGTCGGCCATGCGCTCGTCGTACGCGTGACCGTCGGCATCCACCACGAACCGGTACCGGCCGAGGGCATCGCCGACAGGACGCGACTGCAGCAGCGACAGGTTGATGCCGCGGGTCGAGAACTGCTCGAGCATGTCGAGCAGCGCGCCGGGGCGGTCGTCGGGGAGCTCGACGATCAGCGAGGTCTTGTCGGCTCCGGTCGGCTCGCCCGGCGGGGTCGGCCTCGACACGAGCACGAAGCGCGTCACGGCGTTGTCGTTGTCGCCGATCTGCTCGGCGAGCACCTCGACGTCGTGGTGCTGCACGATGCCGGGCGCGGCGATGGCGGCCTGGGCCGGCGACGAGCCGTCGAGCACACCCAGGATGGATGCCACATTGCTGGCCGCCGGAACATGAGCGTGCCTCGGCAGATGCTCGCCCAGCCAGCTGTGGCACTGCGCGTAGGCGACGGGATGCGCGGCGATGACCTCGACGTCCTCCAGCCGCACGCCCGGCTTGCCGACCAGCACGAAGTTCACCTTCACCAGGTACTCGCCGATGATGCGCAGCCCCGGCAGCGTGGCGAGCGCGTCGAGCGTGGTCGACACCCCGCCCTCGACGGAGTTCTCGATCGCGATCATCGCCGCGTGGCTGCGTCCCTCGAGCACGTCGGCGAGCGCCTCGCCGACGTTGTGCACGGGCTTCCAGTCGTGGCCCCTGGCCTCGGGCACCTGATCGAGCGCTGCCTCGGTGAAGGTGCCTGCGGGGCCCAGGTAGCTGTAGGTGCGGCGTTCGGTCACCACGTCAGCCTAGCCCCGCGGCTCGGCGGCCCTTCGAGCCGTTTCACTACCACGAACGCGCCTGTGACGACATCCGTCACCGGCTGAGGTGCGCGAGCGCCCCGAGGAGGGGCAGACTATCCCCATGACGAGCCGAGCTGGCCTCCCCGCGGAGGAAAAGGATCTGATCGACGTCGACGAGTTGATCGCCGCCTACTACGACCGCATCCCCGATCCGTCCGACCCGGCTCAGCGCGTCGCGTTCGGCACGAGCGGGCACCGCGGCTCGTCTCTCAGCACCAGCTTCAACGAGCAGCACATCGTCGCCACGACCCAGGCCATCGTCGACTACCGGCGCGAGCAGGGCATCACGGGCCCGCTGTTCCTCGGCCGCGACACCCACGCCCTGTCGCTGCCGGCCGAGCGCACCGCGATCGAGGTGCTGATCGGCAACGGCGTCGACGTGCGCGTGGACTCCCGCGACTCGTGGGTACCCACCCCCGCGCTCAGCCACGCGATCCTCACCCACAACCGCGGTCGTGCGTCGGGCGCCCCCGACCGCGCCGACGGCATCGTCATCACTCCGAGCCACAACCCGCCCCGCGACGGCGGGTTCAAGTACAACCCGCCGCACGGCGGCCCGGCCGACACCGACGCCACGTCGTGGATCGCGCAGCGGGCGAACGCGCTGATCGAGGCGGGCCTGGAGGGCGTCGAGCGGATTCCGGATGCCGACATCGACGACGACTCGATCGGCCAATACGACTTCCGTGACGCGTATGTGCGCGACCTGCCCTCGATCATCGACATCGACGCGATCACGCGCGCGGGCGTGCGCATCGGCGCCGACCCCATGGGCGGGGCATCGGTCGAGTACTGGCAGCTCATCAAAGAGATGCACGGCATCGACCTGACGGTCGTGAACCCCGAGGTCGATCCGACCTGGCGCTTCATGACCCTCGATTGGGACGAGAAGATCCGGATGGATCCGTCGTCGCCGAGCGCCATGGCATCCCTCGTCGCCAAGCGAGACGACTACGACGTGCTCACCGGCAACGACGCCGACGCCGACCGGCACGGCATCGTCACCCCGGATGCGGGGCTGATGAACCCGAACCACTACCTCGCCGTCGCGATCGACTACCTGTTCTCGCACCGCACCGAGTGGCCTCGCGACGCGGCGATCGGCAAGACGCTCGTGTCGTCGATGATCATCGACCGCGTCGCCGAGTCGCTCGGCCGCCGCCTGCTCGAGGTGCCGGTCGGATTCAAGTGGTTCGTGCCGGGTCTGCTCGACGGCTCGGTCGCGTTCGGCGGGGAGGAGTCGGCCGGTGCGTCGTTCCTGCGCAAGGACGGCACGGTCTGGTCGACCGACAAGGACGGCATCCTGCTCTGCCTGCTCGCCGCCGAGATCATCGCCGTGACCGGCAAGACGCCGTCGGAGCGCTACCGCGAGCTCGAGCAGGCCTTCGGCTCGTCGGCGTACCAGCGGGTGGACGCCCCGGCGACGCCCGAGCAGAAGGCGGCGCTGGGCAGGTTGGCTCCGGATGCCGTGACCGCGACCGATCTGGCCGGCGAGCCCATCACCGCGAAGCTGTCGCACGCACCGGGCAACGGCGCGGCGATCGGCGGGCTGAAGGTGCAGACCGAGCACGCGTGGTTCGCCGCGCGTCCGTCGGGCACGGAGGACGTCTACAAGCTATACGCCGAGAGCCTCAAGGGTCCGGAGCACCTCGCGCAGGTGCAGGAGGAGGCGCGGGTCGTCGTGTCCGCCGCCCTCGGGGGCTGAGCGCGAGCGCCGTCGGCGGCTCTGCGCGGTCGCCCGCTGAGCGAGGTCAGGAGCCGGATGCCGACCCGGAGCCGCGCACCGCGAGCGCAAGCCGGCGACCGGCCTCGTGCAGCCACCGGTGCGTGTCCGCCAGCGCGGATGCCGACGAGCCGGCCACCTCGGTGAGCGAGGCGGATGCCGTGAACGGCGCGAGATCGGCATCCGGCGCTATCCGACCGGCCACGAGCACCGCGTCGACGCCGGAGGCGGCGGCGAGGGATGCCACGAACGACGGCACCTTGCCGTCGCCGGACTGCCCGTCGTAGGCACCCTCACCGGTCACGACCGCATCGGCGGCGGCGATGGCATCGGCGAGTCCGATCAGGTGCGCCACCTCGGCCGCTCCGGGCAGCAGCGTGCCACCCCAGGCGATCAGCGCCGCCCCGACACCGCCCGCCGCGCCGGAACCGGGCACGGCCGGATCGAGGGCGAGCAGTCGGGCGAGGCGCTCGAGTGCGGCATCCGTCTGCTGCTGATCCGAGGGATCGGTCAGCCCCTTCTGCGGGCCGAACACCGCCGCGGCGCCGCGGGCGCCGGTGAGCGGGTTGGTGACGTCGGTGAGCACCGGCACCTCGGGAGCCGGGCGGAGCCCGCTCAGATCAGCCGAGACGATATCGCCCAGCCCACGGGCGCCGGGCGCCGTCTCCGCTCCGCGCGCGTCGAGGAACCGCGCGCCGAGCGCGCGCAGCATGCCCGTGCCGCCGTCGGTCGATGCGCTCGAGCCGATGCCGAGCACGAGACGAGAGACGCCGTGGTCGAGAGCCGCGGCGATGGCCTGGCCGAAGCCGCGCGAATCAGCATCCCACGGGCGCAGCTCGTCGAGAAGCTCGATGCCCGATGTCGAGGCCATGTCGATCACGGCGGTGCCGTCGGGCGCATCGTCGGAGGCCGGCAGCAGCAGCCACGCGGTATCGACGGGATGCCCGGCGGGGCCGTCGACGGTGATCGGCATCCGGCGCGCTCCCGGCACTGCGGCGGCGAAGGCCGCGACGGTGCCCTCTCCCCCGTCGGCCATCGGGCGCAGCACCGGCGAGACGCCAGGATCGACCGACGCCCATGCTTCCGCGAGGACCCGCGCCGCGTCGGCGGCGGCGATCGTGCCCTTGAAGCTGTCGGGGGCGAAGACGATGCGCGTCACCGGTCGACTCCGGGCGTGCTCTCGCGCACGATCACATCGAGATCGGCCGTGGGCGGGTGCCACTCGTCGTCGACGGTCGCCCGGAACGCCTGATACCCGAGCTCGATCAGCGGCACCCGCACGGTGCTCAGCCGCGGGGTGACGTCGCGGCTGACGGGCACGTCGTCGAATCCGCAGACCGCGATGTCCGCGCCCACGCGTCGCCCGCCCTCGCGGATGGCGGTCATGGCGCCGATGGCGATCACGTCGCTGAGCGCGAAGACGAGGGTGCCGGGGTCGACGCCGTCGGCGAGCGCCTGCCTCATGGACGCGGCCCCGGACTCGCGCTCGAACGTGCCGCGATAGGTGCGTTCGATGACGCCGCCCTCGGCGCCGAACCCGGCGGTGAAGCCGGCCAGTCGGTCATCGGATGTGCGCACGCGCTCCGTGGCGCCGATCGCGATCGCGCGGCGGTAGCCGAGGGCCGCCATCGCGCGGCCCAGGCGCTCGGCGCCGCCGCGGTTGTCGATGCGGATGCTGCGGTCGCCGCCGGGGCCGAACGTGACGGTGCGCCCGCCCAGACCGGAGAATGCGGAGAGTTCGCCGTGCGTGTCGTCTTCACCGTCGTTGCCCCGCGAGGCGGCGAGGATCACGCCACGCGGACGCTGCCCGCGCAGCGCACGCAGGATCTTCGTCTCCCGCTGCGGGTCGCGCTCGGTGATCGCGATGGTGACGATCAGCCCCTCCTCGTCGGCGCCGCGGGCCACGCCCGAGGCGATCAGCCCGAAGTAGGGGTCGGCGATGTCGGCGACGAGCAGCGCGATGGCCGCCGATGTGCCCCTCGCCGTGGCCTGCGCCGAGGCGTTCGCCGTGTAGCCGAGCTCTTCGGCCGCCTTCTCGACGCGCTCTCGGAACGACTCGGCGACCTTGCGCTCAGAGCCGTTCAGCACCCGGGATGCGGTGGCGAGCGAGACCCCCGCCGTGCGTGCCACGTCGTGCAGCGTGGGCGGCGAGGTGCGCGCGGACGCGGCGTCGGCGGTCATGGCCACAGCCTACCGATTGCCGGCATCCCGACCCGGCTCAGGGCGGGGCGACTCGGACGCGGCGTCGCGATCGAGGAGGTCGAGCAGAGTCGCCGCCTCCGCTGCCAGCAGCGCCGGGTCGTCGTCGACGACGAACTCGAGCAGCGCGTCGCGCGGCGGCACCGGCTGCGCCGACGCCGCGACGAAGAGCGGATGCCAGAGGCTCTCGCGCGCGCTGAGGTGCAGCCTCGTGTCGAACGGCCACCACGAGAACACGTGCACGGCGCTGGTGTGCTCGGCGATCTGCGCGAACTCGTGCAGGGCGACATCGTCGGGGGCGTCCACGGTGGGCTGCCAGTACGTCGAGAGCCCAGGCACGTCCGCCAGTAGTCGCAGCGTCGCCGCCGGGGTGTCGGCGAGCGTGCGCCGGTGGAACTCCAGCGCCAGGGCGACGCGCCGCTCGGACGCCTCGGCGACGGCATCCCGCAGCCGCGAGACGACCTGCGCGTACTGCTCGGGGCTCGCATCGGCCGAACCCGTGCGGCCGGCCCAGATGCGCACGCGGTCCGCGGCCAGCGCGGTCGCGCTGTCGAGGATCGGCGTGAGCGGCTCGTCTGCTCCGGCGCGGAAGTACGAGCCGTACGAGCACACCGCAAGGCCAGCATCCGTCGTCGCCGCCGCGACCTCCGCGGCGCGCTCGACATCTCCCGGCGGCACGTGCACGTCGCCGCCCCACTCGATCACCTCGAGCCCGGCCGCCGCGGCCCGCGCGGCCACCTCCTCCGCGGCCAGCTGCCGAAACGTCACCGAGCACAGTCCCGCTCTGATCATGTGCGCCTCCCGCACCAGCACATCACAGGTACGGCGACACCGTCGCCGCGAATGCC
The DNA here is from genome assembly GCF_001878835.1 of Microbacterium sp. AR7-10. Classification (NCBI taxonomy): domain Bacteria; kingdom Bacillati; phylum Actinomycetota; class Actinomycetes; order Micrococcales; family Microbacteriaceae; genus Microbacterium; species Microbacterium sp. AR7-10. The sequence goes on from NZ_MJIR01000036.1 coordinate 136,642, forward strand.
TCGGCCGTGCGCGCGACGACCTTCTCCGGCGCGTCCGACCAGATGTCGGCGTTGAAGATCTCCACCTCGATGTCGCGGTCGTAGCCTGTCTCGACGACCGCTCGGGTGAGCGAGGCGAAGTCGATGACCCCGTCGCCCATGTAGTGCCGCGACAGCAGCACGTCGGCGGGGAACGGCGTCTTCCAATCGCACACCTGGTACGTCGAGATGCGGCCCTCGCGGCCCGCACGGGCGATCTGCTCGTGCACCTGCGGATCCCACCAGATGTGGAAGGTGTCGACCGCAGCGCCGACCGTCGCGGCGTCGAAGTCGGAGGCGATGTCCAGCGCCTGGCCGAGCGTGGTCACCACGCAGCGGTCCGAGCCGAACATCGGATGCAGGGGCTCGATCGCCAGGGTGACCCCGGCGCTCTGCGCGTACGGGGCGAGCACGCCCAGGGCATCCCGAACCCGCTCGCGCGCGCCGTTCAGGTCGCGCGACCCCTCGGGCAGGCCGCCGGCGACCAGCACGAGGACGGCCGTCGATCCCTCGGCGCCCGCGGCGGCGAGGGCCGCGGTCTCGTCGATCGCTCGTCGGTTGTCGTCGAGCGCGGCGTCGCGCGCGGGCCCGGCCGGGAGGGTGAAGAACCCTCCTCGGCAGTGGGTCGAGAAGCGCAGCCCCGAGTCGGCGAGCATCGTCGCCGCGGTGTCGAGGCCGACCTCGTTCACCGGCTCGCGCCACAGTCCGATCGACTGCACGCCCGCGTCGGCGGTCACCCGCAGAGCCGTGGCGAGATCGGCGTACTTGATGGTCGCCTGGTTGATCGACAGGCGGGGGTCGGGAGTGATCACGCGTCCAGTCCGTTCAGCTTCAGCATGCCGTGCCAGCGCTCGCGCGCGAGCTCGGGGTTCTCGAGCGCGAGCGACGCGTTGGCCAGCTCGACGATGCGCGACAGATGCGGCAGGCTGCGCGCGGAGTGCAGACCGCCCACCATCTGGAACGCGGGCTGGTGCCCGTTCAGCCACGACAGGAACGCGACGCCGGTCTTGTAGTAGAACGTCGGCGCGGCGAACACCTGGCGGCTGAGCTCTTCGGTCGGACCGAGGATGCGCCGGTACGCCTCGTGGTCGTCGGCGTCGAGCGCCTGGATCGCCGCCGAGGCGACCGGGGTGATGGCGGCGAACGCACCCAGCAGCGCGTCGGAGTACGACCGTCGCCCGACCTGCGAGTCGCCGATCAGCGACACGTAGTTGAAGTCGTCGCCGGTGAACATGCGCACACCTTCGGGAAGGCGCTCACGCACCGAGATCTCACTCTCGGCGTTGAGCAGGCTCATCTTGACACCGGCGATCTTCGACGGGTTCTCCCCGATGATCTCGAGCAGCACCTCCGCCGCCGCCTGCCAGTCGCTCCCGCCGCCCGTACTGAGCGAGGTCGACGTGAAGTAGCCCTCCAGCTCGGGGTCGAACGCCGGGCCCAGCCAGTGCAGCACCACCGGCGTGGTCGCCCGTTCGAGCACCGCGCGGTAGACACGGCGGTAGTCGTCGGGCGATTCGGCGACGCGGGCGAGGTGGCGGGATGCCATCAGCACCGGCCCCGCCCCCTGCTCCTCGGTGAACTCGAGCTGCGACACGTACGCGTCGATGACGGCATCCAGCGAGATGTGCGTCTCGGCGACGTGATCGGTGTTGACCCCGACCACGACCGACCCGCCCTCCTCGCGCGCCACCTCGGCGCTGCGGGCGATCAGCTCGCGCGTCGCCGCGGCATCGAGGCCCATGTTGCGCTGGGCGGTGTCCATGGCATCCGCCACCCCCAGCCCCCACGAATAGACGTTGCGGCGGAACGCGAGTGTCGCATCCCAGTCGATGTCGGCGGGCTGGCCGGGGGTGTTGTCGGCGTGCGGCCGCGGCACGACGTGCGCCGCGGCGTAGGCCACGCGCGAGCGCAGCGGCGAGGTCGGGCGCGCGTACGCGCCCGAGTCGTTGAGCGTGGCATCGGAGAGATCTCCGGATGCCGAGAGCAGGCGAAGCGTCGTCACAGCGACAGCCTCTCGATGGCGACCTTGCGGCCCTCGGCGCTCGAGGTCAGGCCGGCCTCGGCGAACTGCACCCCGCGGGCGCCCGCGAGCAGGTCGAACGGGTAGTCGGTGCCGAGCACGTACGAGGTGAGATACTCCTCCCACTGCTGGCGGAAGCCGTTGAGGAAGACGTCGTTCGTCGGCACGTTCTGCCAGTCGCCGTCGTAGTCGTGGGTGTCTTCGAGGTCGGGGTTCCAGACCGGCTTCGGGGTGGCGTTGCGCGGCTGGATCTTGCAGCCGAACAGGCCGACCACGGCCGAGCCGTGCGTGCCGTCGACCTGGAACTCGACCAGCTCGTCGCGGTTCACGCGCACGGTCCACGAGGAGTTGATCTCGGCGATCACGCCGCCCTCGATCTCGAAGATGCCGTACGCGGCGTCTTCGGCGGTGGCGGTGTAGTGCTCGCCCTTCTCGTCCCAGCGGTCGGCGATGTGCACGGCCGCCTGGGCGTAGACGCTCTTCACCTCACCGAAGAGGTTCTCGAGCACGTAGTTCCAGTGCGGGAACATGTCGGTGATGATGCCGCCGCCGTCTTCGGTGCGGTAGTTCCAGCTGGGGCGCTGCGCCGGCTGCCAGTCGCCCTCGAACACCCAGTAGCCGAACTCGCCGCGCACCGAGAGGATGCGGCCGAAGAAGCCCGAGTCGATCAGGCGCTTGAGCTTCTGCAGCCCGGGCAGGTAGAGCTTGTCGTGCACGACCCCGGTCTTGACGCCGGCATCCTGCGCGAGCTTCGCCAGCTCGAGGGCCTCTTCCAGCGACTCGGCGGTGGGCTTCTCGGTGTAGATCGCCTTGCCGGCGGCGATGGCCTTGCGGATCGCGGTGGCGCGCGCCTTGGTCACCAGGAAGTCGGCGTAGATCTCCCACTTCGGGTCGGCGAGCGCGGCGTCGAGGTCGGTCGTGTAGTCGTCGATGCCGTGCTTGGCGGCGAGCTCGGCGAGCTTCGCCTCGCTGCGCCCGACGAGCATCGGCCTGACCGTGACCTTCGAGCCGTCGGGCAGCTCGACGCCGCCCTGATCGCGGATCGCGAGGATCGAGCGCACGAGGTGCTGCCGGTAGCCCATGCGTCCGGAGACGCCGTTCATGATGATGCCGATCTCACGCACGTCGGTCATGGTGGTCCGTTCTGTCGAGGTCTGTGCCCGGTGGGAGGGAGTCCCGTCGGGAAGTGATGGGTAAACGCTTTCCGATATAAAAGCACCTTCCGTCGCCCACCGCAAGCCCGGTCATTCCGCGAGGTCGTCGAGCAGGTCCGCGAAGTGGTCGAGATCCTCGGCCGACCAGCGCCGCAGGCGCTCGGCGAGGCGGCTCTCGTACGCCGCGCGCGCCGCGGTGACGCGATCGACGGCCAGGGGCGTGGCGACCAGACGACGGGCGCGCCGATCATCGGCATCCCGGATGCTCTCGACCAGCCCGAGCTCGGTGAGCCGACTCACCTGGCGGCTCACCGCCGACTTGTCGGTCTGCAGGCGATCGATGATCTCGCCGGCGCTGCCGTGGCCGTTCACGATCGACACGAGCACCTGGTAGCCCAACGGCTGCAGCTCCGGATGCACGGTCGCCGCCGCGTCGCGCCACCCCACGCGGATCCGCGCGAACAGCCGGCCGAGCTCCCGCTCGACGCGGTGCACGGCATCGTCGAGCGCCGCGCCGTCGAGGGTGTCGTCGGGGACGGGCGCATCGTGGGGGGCATCGCTCACCTCGCCAGCCTAAACCGCGGCCGTTTCGGGCCCGCGATCGCCGTGCGATCGCCGTGCGATCGCCGTGCAAGGTCAGTTCGGTACGCATCCGCGGCCGAAACCGTGCACAGCTGACCCCGCATCCGGTTGCCGCCGCGCCGGGCGCGCGACCGCGCCCGCGCCCGCGCCCGAGAGCAGCGGTGCGAGGTCACTTGCGTACGCATCCAGCGCCGAAATCGTGCACAACCGACCCCGCACGCGATCGGGGGGGGCGACGCCCCCGGGGCTCAGACCTCCGCGAGCAGGCGGAACGCCTTCGACGCGGCCTGCACCTCTTCCGGCGTCAGCTCGGCGAGCACGGCCCGCATCCGCTCGGCGTTCTCCACCCGCAGCTGGGCGAGCGTCTCCTGCGCCGCGGCGGTGGCGGTGAGCGCCCGCAGCCTGCCGTCGCGCTCGTCCGGGCGGGACTCGAGCAGCCCGAAGTCCTCCAGCATCCGGATCTGACGACTCACCATCGACTTGTCCATCTCGAACAGCTCGGCGAGCTGGTGGGCGTTCGCGCCGCCCGTGCGGGCGATGTACGACAGCAGCTTGTATCCGGAGGGCTGCAGGTCGGGGTGCATCCGCGCCGCGGACTCGCGCCAGAGGGTCTTCGCCCGCGAGAAGATGAGGTTCAGCTGCCCCTGGAAGTCGGCGAGTGCCTCGTCGACGCTCTGCGTCTGCACCTCAGCGCACCTGCTCCGGCACGCGGCCGTCGTTCGCGACCACGCGGATGCTGCCGGTCGACCCGCCCACCTCGGCCTCGGCGACCTCGATCGCCGACCCTTCGGCCTGCTCGCGCAGCTGCTCGGCCGAGTTCTTCGTCGACAGCGGCTTGTTGCGGATGAACGCGATCGCGATCACGCCGATCACGGCCAGCGGCACGGCGACGATGAACGCGTCGGCGATGCCCAGTCCGTAGGCAGACTCGACCACGCGGCGGATGCTCTCCGGCAGGCTCGACATGTCGGGCACGTCGCCCGAGCCGAGCGACGTCAGAGCGCTCACCTCCTCCGGCGACTTCGGCACGAACGTCGCGAGGTCGTCCTTGATGTACGCGCCGACGTTGGTGGCGAGGATGGAGCCCATGATGGTCACGCCGATGGTTCCCGCGATGGTGCGGAAGAAGTTGACGCCCGACGACGCGGCGCCCAGCTGACGTGCCGGGGTGTCGTTCTGCACGATGAGGGTGAGGTTCTGCATCACCATGCCGAGCCCCGCGCCCAGCACGAACATGTAGATCGCAACCAGGGGGAACGGGGTGTCCCAGCGCAGCGTGGACATCAGAGACACGCCGACGAGGGCGAGCACCGAGCCCAGCATCATCCAGCCCTTCCACTTGCCGAAGCGGCTCACGAGCTGGCCGATGATGATCGACGCGCCCATCTGGCCGACGATCATCGGGATGGTCATCAGGCCCGACTCCGTCGGGGTGGCGCCGCGGGCGAGCTGGAAGTACTGCGCGAGGAACACCGAGGTGGCGAACATCGAGACGCCGATCGCGATCGAGGCGATCACCGAGAGCGTGAAGGTGCGGTTCTTGAACAGCGTCATCGGCACGATCGGCTCGGCGACGACGAACTCGACCGCGACGAAGGCGAGGATCACGACCGCGGCTCCGATGCCGAGCGCGTAGCTGGTCGAGGAGTCCCAGTCGAACTGCGAGCCGCCCATCGAGACCCAGATCAGCAGCGCCGAGACGCCGACGGCGAGCAGCACGATGCCGAGGTAGTCGATCGAGACCTTCGCATTCTGCGGCTTGGGTAGGTGCAGGGTGAGCTGCAGCAGCACGAGCGCGAGCACGGCGAACGGCACGCCGACGAAGAAGTTCGCGCGCCACCCCCACACGTCGGTGATGAATCCGCCCAGCAGCGGGCCGCCGATCGTGGCGAAGGCCATGATGCCGCCGACCACACCCATGTACTTGCCGCGCTCGCGCGGCGAGATGATCAGGGCGACGGCGACCATCACCAGCGACATCAGCCCGCCCACGCCGATCCCCTGCACGACGCGCACGGCGATGAGCATGTTCGTGTCGGTCGAGAAGCCCGCGATCACCGTGCCGAGGGTGAACAGCACGAGTGACACCTGCACGAGCACCTTGCGGTCGAGCAGATCGGCGAGCTTGCCCCAGATCGGGGTGGAGACGGCCGTCGCCAGCAGGCTGGCGGTGATCACCCAGGTGTACTGGGCCTGCGTGCCACCCAGGTCGGCGATGATGACCGGCAGCGATGTCGAGACGACGGTGCCCGAGAGCACGGCGACGAACATGCCGACGATGAGGCCGGAGATGGCGGTGAACACCTCACGCGCCGAGCGGGCGGTCGAAGAGGGAGGGGAGGAAAGAGAGGTCAAAAGGTGCGGCTCCTGGAAGATGGTTGATCTTTCTCAACCGTATCACTAATCGTTGACAGTCATCAACTATTGCTGGACATCAACTATTCCGCGGAACCCGCCCGACGGCCCGGATAGGCTCGTCTCGCGGCATCCGCCCCGCCGGACGCCCGCCGGAAGGATGCGCTGTGGATGCTGAATGCTCGTGCGGCTGCGGCACGCCGTCTCGATCGGCTTTCGCGACCGTCTCGCTGCGCCCCGGCGCCTCCCCGACAGCAGGCTCCTCGCAGCACGCCGTGCCGCAGGTGGTCGTCCCGGCAGGGTCATTCGTCATGGGCGACTCGTCTGGCGACCGCAACGCGGCCGACGGCGAGGTGCCGCTGCACCGGGTGAGCCTCGACGCATTCTCGATGGATGCCACGAGCGTGACCAACGACGACTTCGCGCGCTTCGTCGACGACACCGGATACCGCACCGAGGCCGAGGAGTTCGGCTTCTCGGCCGTGTTCCATCTCGCCCTCGCGGCCGACGAGGCCGACGTGCTGGGCCGGCCGCCGCAGACCCCGTGGTGGATCGGTGTGCGCGGCGCCGACTGGCGGCATCCCGGCGGACAGCACTCGAGCATCGACGGACTGGGCGATCACCCGGTGGTGCACATCAGCTGGAACGACGCTCAGGCCTATTGCGAATGGGCGGGGCGCCGACTGCCCACCGAGGCCGAGTGGGAGTACGCGGCGCGCGGCGGTCTCGAGCAGCGGAAGTACCCGTGGGGCGATGACGAGGTCGACGACGGCGGCTGGCGCACGAACATCTGGCAGGGCGAGTTCCCGCGCACCAACACGCTCGAGGACGGCTTCCTGACCACCGCGCCGGTGCGCTCGTTCGAACCCAACGGCTACGGACTGTGGCAGATGGTCGGCAACGTGTGGGAGTGGGCGTCGGACTGGTTCTCGCCCGGGTACTACCGCGTCTCGCCGTCGCACGCTCCGACCGGGCCGGAACGCGGGCAGTCGCGCGTGCTGCGCGGCGGCAGCTACTTGTGTCACTCGTCGTACTGCAACCGATACCGCAACTCGGCACGGTCGCAGAACACCCCCGACTCGTCGATGGGCAACGCCGGGTTCCGCACGGTCGGCCGGTAGCGGGCGCCGCTACCGGATCGACACGATCAGCACGGCCGCCAGTCCCAGCATCCCCGCCGCCGCCACCCCGGCGGCGAGCACGAGCAGCGCCCCTGCACCGACCGCACGCGGAGGGCGATCCTGCTCGACGTCCGCCATGAATGCGCGATGCCGTCGGCGCGACACCCGCCAGAGCAGGGATGCCGCCAGCAGACCCGCCATTCCCGGCAGCACCCACTGCGCGCCGCCCAGCCACAGCGGAAGCAGCCGCAGCGAGACGAGCGAGCCGACCGCGAGCGACAGTGCGGTGCGGCGCCACGACAGCGACGTGCGCTCGAGCTGCAGGCCGGCGTCGAAGGGACCCGGCCACGAGGGTGCGGTCGCCGGCCCTCCGGCGCGGCCGCTCATCGCAGCACGGCGAGCAGCACGAGCACGCCCGAGGCGACCACGGCCAGTGCGAGCACGATTCCCGTGGGAGGGTGCGGCAGGGGCCGACCCAGCCGCATGGCGCGCTCGACCCGCGACCACTCCACCCAGGCGATGATCGGCAGCAGGATGCCCGTGATGATGAGCACGAGGGAGGCGGCCAGGCGCAGCGGGGCGTACATGTCGAGCGCGAGCGCCTCGAGCGCCACGCCACCCGCGATCAGGGCGAGCGCCGTGCGCGTCCAGGCGAGGAAGGTGCGCTCGTTCGCGAGCGAGAAGCGCACGTCCGGCTCGCTGCCCTGCCGGAACACCGAACGCGGGAAACGACGATCGGGATGCTCGCTCACCCGTTCAGGATACCGGCGTCGAGCCTCTCGCAATCCGCCCGTCGGAGTGATGGAGTAGACTCATGCGCGCAGTCATCATGCACGGACCCGGCGACGTCCGGGTCGAGGATGTCCCGACCCCCGAGCTCGTGGAGCCGACCGACGCGATCATCCGCGTCGACGCGGCCTGCATCTGCGGCTCCGACCTGTGGCCGTATCGCGGCATCTCGCCGGTGAAGCGGCCGTCGCGGATGGGCCACGAGTACATCGGCGTCGTCGAGCAGGTCGGGTCGGAGGTCCGCGACATCCGGGTCGGAGACTTCGTGGTCGGCTCGTTCATGGCATCCGACAACACCTGCGAGATCTGCCGGGCGGGGTACCAGTCGCGATGCATCCACGTCGTCGGGATGGGATCGATCGGCACGCAGGCCGAGTACGCCCGGATCCCCTGGGCGGACGGGACGCTCGTGAAGGTCACGGGCGACATCACCCCCGAACGGCGCCGCAGCCTGCTCGCCGCCTCCGACGTGCTCGGCACCGGGTGGTTCGCGGCCGTCGCAGCCGAGGCCGGGCCCGGCAAGACGGTCGCCGTGGTCGGCGACGGGGCGGTCGGGCTGCTCGGCGTCCTCGCGGCGTCGCAGCTGGGGGCCGAGCGCATCATCGCGATGTCGCGGCACGCCGACCGCCAGGCGCTCGCCCGTCGCTTCGGCG